>NZ_JAHBCZ010000028.1:0-65377 GCF_019956035.1 Pseudomonas sp. A-RE-22 | reverse complement strand
GACGCCAAGGGCGGCAACTACGAAAAACTGGACATCGACGGCAAGCCTGCCGACACCACCGTCACAGACACTCAGGACACCACTGGCCTGACCTTGAGTGCAACCGATAGCGTCGCCGAAGGCGGCTCCATCGTTTACACCGCCACCCTGACCAACGCCGCTGGCTCGCCAGTGACCGTCACCTTGAGCAACGGCGCGGTGATCAACATCGCTGCGGGCGCCACCACTGGCACCGTAACTGTCGATGCGCCAAAAGACGACGTCTACAAAGACGCTGGCAAAGTTGAAGTCAGCATCGATAAAGCCACTGGTGGTAACTTCGAGAACCTGGTTCCGAGCACCACGCCTGCGGTGACTGACGTTACCGATACCATCGACACCTCGACCGTGAGCCTGACCGCAACGTCCACCGTCGCGGAAGGCGGCACCGTGGTGTACACCGCCTCGGTCAATGCACCGGTCACTGATGCCCCGCTCGTCGTGACGTTGAGCAACGGCCAGACCATCACCATCCCAGTCGGTGCCAGCTCCGCTTCGGCGAACTTCGTTACGCCAAACGACGCCCTCGCGGGTGGCGACAACCTGAGCGTGAAGATTGATGACGCCAAGGGCGGCAACTACGAAAAACTGGACATCGACGGCAAGCCTGCCGACACCATCGTCACAGACACCCAGGACACCACTGGCCTGACGCTCTCGGCAACTGACACTGTCACCGAAGGCGGTTCCATCGTTTACACCGCAACATTGACCAACGCCGCTGGCTCGCCAGTGACCGTCACCTTGAGCAACGGCGCGGTGATCAACATCGCTGCGGGCGCCACCACTGGCACCGTGACCGTCGATGCACCAAAAGACGACGTCTACAAAGACGCCGGCAAAGTCGAAGTCAGCATCGACAAGGCCACTGGCGGTAACTTCGAGAACCTGGTTCCTAGCACCACGCCTGCGGCGACCGATGTCACCGACACCATCGACAACACCACCGTCAGCATCACCGGCAGCACGTCGGTCACCGAAGGCCAGGCGGCCACCTATACCGTCAGCCTGACGAACCCGGCGCAAACCGAGGTGACGCTCAAGATCGTCTACAGCGGCACCGCCGCCGATGGCACGGACTTCACCGGTGTCTACACCGTGAAGATCCCGGCCAACGCTACCAGCGCCACCTTCAACGTGGCGACGCTGGACGACAAGATCACCGAAGGCACCGAGAACTTCGTGGTCAAGATCGATTCGGCCACCGGTGGCAACTTCGAGCACCTGGCGGTCAGCGGCACCAATGGCAGCGTCAGTACCTCGATCATCGACAACGATGCGCCACCGGCACTCGACCTGGACGCCAACAACTCCAGCGGCAAGACCGGCGCCGATTACCAGGTGACCTTCACCGAAGGCACCACCGGTCCGGGCGTGTCCATCGCCGACACTGACCTGAGCGTCACTGACCCGGACAGCACCATGCTGACCGGCGCGACCATAGTGCTGACCAACCGTCAGCCTGGCGATGCGCTGAACCTGGGCAACAGCGTCAACGGCATCAGCATCAACGCCAACAGCACCGACGGCAAGGTCGTCCTGACGCTGTCGGGCAACGCGACGCTGGCCGACTACATGCAGCAGATCAAGAACATCAGCTTCATCAACAACAGCGAAGATCCGAGCACCGTACCGCGCATCATCACCGTGACAGTGACTGACGGCACGAGCTACTCCAACACCGCAACCACCACCGTGAACGTGGTCGGGGTCAACGACGCGCCAGTGGCCACTGGCGGCGCGGTCACCGGTACCGAAGACACTTCACTGGTCCTCGGCTGGTCGACGTTCGGCATCAGCGACGTGGACAGTTCCGCCACCAGCCTGGGTGTGAAAATCACCGAGCTGCCGGCCGATGGCAAGTTGCAGTATCTGGACGGTGCAACCTGGAAAGACGTGGCCAACAACCAGACCTTCACCAAGGCTGACATCGACGCCGGCAAGCTGCGCTTCACTCCGGACGCCAACGAATCCGGCGCCAATGGTTATGTTGGTAGCAGCATGGGTAACAACCAGGCCGACTACGCACAGGTCAAGTTCCAGCCAACCGACGGCCAGGCGCTGGGCAATACCAGCACCGTGAAGATCGACATCACCCCAGTCGCCGACGCACCGACCCTCAACGTGGCCGGTAACAACGTGACCTCCACCGGTTTGATCAAGGAAGTCTGGACCGGCCTGTCGGGCCTGGGCACCGATGGCAGCGGCGCGCCGTCCGGCACGCTCAAGTCGGTGATCGATGCCGCCGGCACGCCGAACAGCAGCAGCACCGTGACCAACGTGCAGTCCGACAGCAACGTCAACCCGGGCACTGCGTCGAAAACCTCGGGCCTGATCTTCCTCGAAGCCGGCAAGACCTACACCTTCAGCGGTACCGGCGACGACAGCCTGCTGGTGACCATCGGCGGCAAAACCGCCGCGGCCACCACTTGGGGTGCGGGCGGCCAGTTGAACGGTTCGTTCACACCGACCACCAGCGGCTACTACACCCTGGACATCTACCACCACAACCAGACCGGCCCGGGCAGCTATGACGTGAACCTGTCGGTCAACGGCAGCACACCGGTCGACCTGAGCAGTGCCGGCGTGCCGCTCTATACCGGCGTGACCGATCTGGCGAATTCTGGCGTGACTGTCTCCGACCTGCACGGCACCAACGGCGAAGGTTATTACGACGGCTTCAAGCTCAACGAAGGCGCCGAAGGCACCAGCGTGCACCTGTCGAAAATCACCACCGCCCTGACCGACACCGACGGTTCCGAAAGCCTGAGCGTGAAGATTGGCGGCATGCCGGAAGGGAGTGTGCTGAGCGACGGCGCGGGCCACTTCGCGACCGTGGGCGGCAACGGCGAAGCATCGGTCAGTGGCTGGAACCTGGGCAGCCTGACCCTGACCCCGCCGACCTATTACAACGGCCAGCTCAATCTGACCGTGACCTCCACCTCCACCGAAGCCCTCGGAGGATCGGCGACCACCACGGCTCAGATCCCAGTCACCGTGTACCCGGCGACCTACAACGCCATCACCGCCACGTCGGGCAGTGACAACGTCACCGGCACCGACGGCAACGACATCGTCGTCGCCGACATTGGCGGGCTGACCGTAGTGCCGGGCGTCAACTACAACATCGCCTTCATGGTCGACAGCTCTGGCAGCATGAGCGACTCGTCCATCGCAGCGGCCAAGGCCTCGCTGACCTCGGTGTTCAACACCCTCAAGCAAAGCATGGGCAGCAACGCCGGGACAGTGAACATCTTCCTGGCGGACTTTGATAACCAGGTGAACAAGTCGGTCGCGGTCAACCTCAACAACCCGGACGCCCTGACCCTGCTCAAAGGCGTGCTCGACTCGATGGTGTCCGGTGGCGGCACCAACTACGAAGACGTGTTCAAGACCACGGCGAACTTCTTCAACAGCACCCAGGCCTTGAACAATACCGGCGCGAAAAACCTGACGTATTTCATTACCGACGGCAAACCGACCTTCTACCAGACCGGCGAACAGACCAACCCGACCTTGTACGGCAACGTCAAGCTCGATGATGTGCTGAGCGCAGCCAACTACACCGTAGGCAAGTACTACACCCAGACGATCGACAGCACGCACAAGTACACCATCTACGAAAACGGCCAGATGTACCTGTCGACCAAAAGCGGAAAGAATTGGAACGACAGTTATGTCGGCACCGTGCATGCCGAGGGCAATGGCACCTTTGAATTGTCGAACCAGGGCGGCACCGGTTATGCCGATTACTGGAACTATGTCGATTCGGCAGCGGGCTCGACCGACAGCTTCACGCTGCTCAAGGGCCTGAGCACCGTCGAGGCCATCGGCCTGAACAACGACGTGACCCTGAACGACCTCAAGCCCTACGATTCGGACTCGACGCCGCAGACCAACATCGACCCGAACAACCTGGCCAACTCGATCATCGGCCACACCGAAGCGACCCTGCCGGGCTCCGATACGGTCAACGGCGGCAACGGCAACGACATCCTGTTCGGCGATCTGGTGAGCTTCAACGGCGTTGCCGGCGAGGGCTACCAGGCCATCCAGGCGTTCGTCGCCCAGCAGAACGGCGTGGACGTCAGCAAGGTCACCACCAGCAACGTGCACCAGTACATCACCGAACACTACACCGCGTTCGATGTGTCCGGTGCCCATGATGGCAATGACACCCTGCTGGGCGGCGCCGGCAACGACATCATTTTCGGCCAGGGTGGCAACGACACGCTCGACGGTGGCAAGGGCAATGACATCCTGCTCGGTGGCACGGGTAACGACACACTGATCGGCGGCCAGGGCAATGACACCCTGATCGGTGGCCTGGGCGGCGATACCTTTGTCTGGAAGGCCGGCGACACTGGCACCGACGTGATCAAGGACTTCAAGGCCAGCGAAGGCGACCGGATCGACCTGCGGGACCTGTTGCAGGGCGAAAGCGGCAGCACCATCGACCACTTCCTGAAAATCAGCACGGTCGATGGCGTGTCGTCGCTGCAGGTCAGCACCTCCGGTCAGTTCAATGGGGCCAACGGCGGCGCCGCGACCCCGGACGTGACGATCAAGCTCGAAGGCAACAACTGGTCGAACGTGAATCTGAACTCGTTGATCGCCGGCAGCGACCCGACCATCAAGGTCGATCACAACAACAGCTGACCGGGCCCTCACGACCGCCCTTCACAGGGCGGTCGTGCATGGCTGCTCCCAGGATGACGATTTCGTCTCCACCCTCCATACTCCCCCACAGTTGGCCTATGCTGCCCAGCATGACGCCGCTTCATACATGAGGGATGCCCGATGTTTTATGTGCAACGCGATGCACAAGGCCTGCTGGTGCGCGTAGAAGCCACCGCTTACGCCGAGGCCACCGAAACCTTGCCGGCCGACAACCACGAGATCCAGGACTGGTTCGCCAACCAGGCGGTGGAAAACAGCCTCAAGCAGCTCAAGCAAAGCGACCTGGAGATGATCCGGGTACTCGATGACTTGATCCAGGTGCTGACCAGCAAAGGCGTCATCCGTGTCACCGACCTGCCAGCCGCAGCCCAGGCCAAGCTGATGGACCGCACCCAGGCCCGGGAAGCCTTGGGCGGGTTGAGCCGGTTGATCGATGATGATGAGAAAGGGTTGATCTAGGCTTGCAAGTTACCCATTGCCTCGCTAAAGGGTTTTGGGTTGTCTGGGCTGACGCCATCGCGAGCAGGCTCGCTCCCACAGTTGATTGGTGTTGATCTCGATATTCGGTTCGACACAGATCCAATGTGGGAGCGAGCCTGCTCGCGATGGCAATGGTCAATCCACCGCAGGCCTGTCAGCCCGCCGCTTGAACCTCCAGCCGATCCATCGCCCGCTCTACCAACAAATGCACCCCATCGGCCATTCGGCTGATCGCCAGGATCACGCTGCGGCGTGAGCCGTCGACGTCATCAGCCAGGTCGGCGGCGATGGCGCTGATGGACAGCAAGTCTTCGGAGGCATTGGCCAGGAGGGTTTCGGTGTCGATGTCTGGGGAGACCATGAAGAGTTGGGCGGTTTGGGTTTTTCCCGAGGCTTCATCGGTGGGTTTGGGATTGAGGTAGTAGTCGAGGACGCGTTCGGCGGCTTCGTCGAGTTTTTTGGATTTCGAGGATTTGTCGGAGTTGTTGCCAGGGTTTTCTGGCGGATTCGGAGTTACTTTGAACATGGCGTGAAGCTCCATCTGTAGAAGTGGAACCGACACCCTTTGCTTGCACGCAAATGAGGTGGCAGTTGTACGCAGGTGTGCAAGACCGGGCAGACGGAACCCCGGCAGAATCCTTCTCACGAAGAAATCTCCCACGCACAACCGCCATAAAGCGCTTGCGCGTCGTCTTTTAACCGGCTTGCACGCCAGTGTCACCGTTTTTTTCAGTGACAACCCCAGACTAGCCACGAGGCAGACGCCCGACAAGTTCACCAAGTTCGCTACAACTCGAAGGAAATCTCCTAGGACCTTACTTTTAGAGGGGGGTGTATATCCGTTTCTGCGGTAACGGCCACTTAGGGTTCCGCCCTGACGGCGGGTCACTTTCGAAAAGCGCGAAAGTAACCAAAGCGCTCATGCCCCACCACTTGGCACCTCGCTTAGGCTCGGTGTGCCCTCACTCCGGCATTGCTCCGTGGGCCGCCGCGAAGGGCCATCCATGGCCCAGCGCGGCTACCTCGGCATCCATGCCGAGGTGCCCACTGCGCAATGCGTGCGTTCGGCCAGCGTGGTTAACGGGGCGCCCGAGATCAACGTCCTCTCCGAGGCGGCCTGATAGCCGACCTGGTTCTTGGTCGGACCGCGTTTCTCCTGTGGGAGCGAGCCTGCTCGCGATGAGGCCGGCAAGCCCGACATCCATATGACTGAACCACCACCACCGCCATCGCGAGCAAGCTCGCTCCCACATAGGTTTTTGGTCGTTTATAAGATCAGTGTCCACCGCCGGTCCCTGTGGGAGCCGAGCTTGCTCGCGATGGCGGTGGGTCTGCTTGCACTAATGCTGAATGTGCCGCCGCCTTCGCGAGCAGGCTCGCTCCCACAACAGGATCGAAGTACGGCCGAAAGAACCAGGTCGGCTATCAGGCCGCCTCGCGAGCAAGCTTTGCTCCCACAGGTCCTGCTCAAACAGATCTGACGGGTGTACGACCGGGAGAGCCAGGTCGGCTACTAGGCCGCCTCGCGGTGGACGTTGATCTCGGCGCCCCGTTAACCACGCTGGCCGAACGCAGGCATTGCGTAGTGGGCATCCCGGCATGGATGCCGGGATAGCCGCGCTGGGCCATGGATGGCCCTTCGCGGCGGGCCCACGGAGCAATGCCGGAGTGAGGGCATGCCGAGCCTAGGCGAGGCACCGAGTGGTGGGGCAGAAGCGCTTTGGTTACTTTCGCGCTTTTCGAAAGTGACCCGCCGTCAGGGCGGAACCATAAGCAGCCGTTACCGCAGAAACGGATATGTACTCAGTCAGAAGGATAAAAGACCGCCTCACCCCCAACGCTTAGGCTCACCCACCAACTGCCCCTGAACCCCAAACAACCCCATCTCCCGAATCACCGCCAACTCCCCCTCCGTCTCAACCCGCTCAGCAATCAACGGCAAGTCGATACTGTGAGCCGCCCGCTGAATCGCCTCAATGAACAAGCGCTTATCGCTTTCCTGGTCAATCGCACGGATATAGCTGCCATCGATCTTCAGATAAGCCAACCCCAACCGCGACAAGTTACCGATCATGCTGAACCGCCCACCAAAACGCTGCAGGCTCAAGGAGAAGCCCAACTCACGCAGACGCCGGGTCAACTGCTCCAGCACCGCTTGCTCCGGCAATTGCTCTTCACCAATCTCCAGGGCCAGGCGCGACCCAAGGTTGGAATGCGCCCGCAGGATCTCAAAGATCTTGTTCAGCGCCTGCGGATCGGCCAAGGTCGCCGAAGACAGGTTCAACGCCAGAGACTGTTCATGCCCGGCCATTTGCCTGAGCACCTGCTCGAGCATCAAGCGGTCCAGGCGCGCAGTCCAGCCAAAGCGCTCCAACCAGGGCAGGAACCGCCCGGCGGGGATGGTCTGGCCCTGCTCGTCGAGCAGCCGCGACAGCACTTTGTAATGCAGCACCACCTGGGTGTCCTGGGCGGCCACCACCGGCTGGAAGTACAGTTCGAAGCGCTGATGATTCAACGCCTGGTCGAGCAACGTGTGCCAGGCGTGGTGATCGTCGCCGACGCTGGCCGAGGCACTGTGATCCAGGCACGCCCAACCCGGTTCGCCCTGGCTTTCAGCCTGGGCCAGGGCCTGGTCGCCGAGCTGCAGCACCGCTTGCGGCGAGTCGCCATGGACAAACGGCGCCAGCCCGATGGAGGCCACCGAAGCCACATCCGTCGCGCCGGTCGCATGCAGGCTCGCCAACGCAGCCTCAAGGTTCTGCGCCAGTTGCAGCGCTTCCTCGCGCACCAGCCCAGGTGCCAGAACCGCGAATTCCCCGCCGCGAATACGCGTGACCAGGTTGTGGGTTTCCGGATACCGCGCGCATTCACGCAGCAATTGCTCGCCCACGGCCTGGAGCAACTGGTCGGTGCGCTGCCCGCCCAACCGCTGGTTCAAACCGGCCAGGTCCTTGACCCGCAGCAACAGCAGATAACCGGAACTGGCTTGCTCCGGGTTGCTCACCCGGGCATTGAGCTGCATTTCGAAGTAGCGTCGGTTGGCCAGGCCCGTGAGGTTGTCCTGGTAGGATTCGACCCTCAGTTTCTCGCTGCGCTCGGCCTGCTCCTGGAACAGCGCCTTGAGCTTCTCGACCATCTGGTTCATCGCCTGCACCACGCGGCGCAGTTCAGGCGTGCGCGGCAGCTCCGGCAGGCTCAGGAACTCGCGACGAGCGATGGCATGGGACTGATGCACCATGTAGTCCAGCGGCTTGAGCTGGCGACGCAGCAGCAAGGCCCCCAGCACCGCGCTCACGGCGCCGCACAGCAAAAGCCAACCCAGGCTGCCCAACGCGCTCTGCCACAGCTTGGCGAGGGCGAACATCGGGTGGCTGACCACTTCGACCCGGGCCGCCTGTTCCCAGCCGCGGCTGACGATGGCATCGCCTCCAGCCGGTTCCAGGCCGATCAGCTTGACGAACCATTGCGGCACGCTGCCGGCGTCCGGCGTGCCGGTGCGCTCGACGAGGGTTTTGTCGGTGGCCACGTCGACCACGCGGATGCTGGCGTAGTAGCCGCTGTCGAAGATCGAGCTGACCATCAGCTCCACCATCGCCGGGTCGTCGATGTTCGGCGTCAGCGACAACGCCAGCGCCGTGGCCGCGTCCTGGGCGTGGGAGCGCAACTGATTGACGTACTGGGCCCGCGAACTCTCCAGGCTGACCATGAAGCTGCCGCTGAAGGCAACCACCAGGAACAGACAGATAGCGATCAACAGCTGTTTGAACAAGGACATCTGAGCGCGCGCTCCTAGTTAGTCGTCTCGACCGGAAAACCTTCGGCCTGCATTTTCTTCAACACATCCTGCCACCGGGACAGGCGCTTGGTGTCACCCACTTTCTTGTTGCCCTTGGCGCCCGGCAGCCACAGCCCTTCGGCATTGAAAGAGTAGACCGGGAGCAAGTCGGTTCGCTGGCTGGCCGGCAGGATGCCGTCGATCAGGCTGTCGAGTACCAGCGGCATCGCCTCGGGCGTGGCGTAATAGGTGAGCACCATGTGCGCACGGTTCTGCCGCAAGGCCTTGACGTAGGTGATGCGCAGCTTGTCACTGGACACCCCGAGATGGCGCAGGCTGAAATACTTGGCGATGGCGTAGTCTTCACAATCGCCGGCGCCCTTCCACAGGGCCTGGATCGGGGTCTCCCAGTAGTCGACCTCGCGCCACAGGTCGATGTCTTCCACGTAGCGCACCTGTTTGTTGAAAAACAGGTTCACCACCTTGAGCTGTTCCAGTTCCGGGATCTGTTTCTGGGTCGCCAACAGTTGCTGCCATGCGTCGATCCGTTGCTGACCTTCGCCCAAGGGACCATATAACGCTTGCGCCCGTCGGCTGATCTGCGCAAAGTCCCAGTCAGCCTGCAAGCCACCCAGCATCAGGCCGGCCAGCAACAATGCCGAACACAGCCAGCGCAAGGACCTGAGAACAGGGAAAGGTGCAGCCAAGGGAATACGTCCGAAAAGGGCCGTTGGAAATTCGTTGGATGGTGAAGCCTGGCCGGGTAAAAAACAATGGCAGGTTGCAATCACCGCAAGCAGACTAAACTTTAGTTCAGGAACTGGGGCCGCGAGATTTTGACGGCTTGGCAATCTGTAACTAACGTTGGCTTGGATCCAATTGTCGTTACTATCAGTCAGGTGTTGTCGTGACACAAAAGCCCAAACCACTCAGCACTATCCAGGTCAACGGACCCATCCCGGCTGACCAGGCTCGCTCGATCATCGAAGAGTCTCTGCGCGAGGCCATCCTCGATGGACGCCTGCCTTGCGGCACCGCCCTGCGCCAGCAGGAACTGGCCGACCTGTTCGGCGTGAGCCGCATGCCGGTGCGCGAAGCATTGCGCCAACTCGAAGCGCAGTCACTGCTCAATGTGGTTCAGCACAAGGGCGCCGTGGTGGCGCCGTTGATCACCAACAATGCGGTAGAAACCTACGCCCTGCGCTCGGTCCTGGAATCGTTCGCCTTGCGCCTGTCCATTCCGCTGCTCGATGACAACGACCTGGCACTGGCCGCCCAGTACATCGAACAGCTGGAAACGGAAACCGATCACGCCCAGATCGGCAAGCTCAACCGGCTGTTCCACATGTCGCTTTATCACAAGGCACCCAACAGCAAGCTGCTGGACCTGATCGAGCGCGAACTCAATGAAGAAGAGCGCTTCCTGCGCTTTCATCTGTCATCCATGGGGCTGGGCAAGTTGAGCCAGGACGATCATCGCGCGCTGCTCGACGCCGCTCGCGCCAAGGACATCGATAACGCCATCGTATTGCTGGAGCGACACCTGGAAAAAGCCTCTGTCACCATGCGCCGGTACCTGGAACAGTCGTCGAATCTTTGATCCCACCTCGACGGTCCAGCCGGCGTAAAAACTTCTTACATATCCTTCCGACTCACTTGTCGCCTGCGCGGCGCGGCCTGGCCGTGGCCGCGACTCGTCGTCCCATCAGTTCAATGGCACTGCCATCGATTTGGGCTCACTCTTGCGCTTGTCGATTCAAAACAGACCTGAAGAAGTCAACGCCTGGCTGAGGCCAGACGAATCGAAGCCAATACGCAAGGAGCGTCGTCCAACCGGCGGGATGATCGGATGTCCGACCGACGTCCTGCCCATAACATAAAACTTCTTAACTCCCCGATCCCTGAAGTGCTCCGAGTGAGGCATTCACTCGAACTATTCGATTCTGATATCCCTAAATCGGAAGGAGCTTCTTCGCCCAAATAAAACTTATATAAAAAGTTTTAACAGCCCTCTTCGCACCCAATAAAACACCAACTTTAAATAATTAAAAAAGTACTTGCCGCCTACTTGTTTCATGTATTAGTTTTTTATTCGTCGCGTTACTGCGCGGCCCTTTCGACTTGCGACAAGCCAAGCAAATACTGGCATCCAAAGCCGAAATTACGATTAAAAGAGAATAGTTAAGCCCCTTGGGCAATTCATGGATTCCGGTTCAGGCACCCGCTCGCCTTAATTAAATAACGAGCAACCTTCCGGACAAAATATCATTGATGAGGACGTTCCGATGCAGCCAACCAAAGAACAACTATCTCTAAAAAAACACGAACTTGGCCAACACCCGGTTTTTTCCGAGATTACATCAATCGATCTGTTACGCCGCTTTATGGAAAGCCATGTCTTTGCCGTCTGGGACTTCATGTCGCTGACCAAGCGGCTGCAACGCGAGCTCACCTGCGTCCACCTGCCCTGGCTGCCGCCGGCCGACCCGCACGCGGCACGCCTGATCAATGAAATCGTGCTGGGAGAAGAGTCGGATGACCGCCCCGGCGCAGGCTATTGCAGCCACTTCGAACTGTACCTGGACGCCATGCGGGAAATCGGTGCCGATACCCGCGCGATCGAGCAATTCATCACCCTGCAACAGGAAGGCGTCAGCCCCGAAACTGCGCTGGACAGCGTCGAGGTCGAACCGGCGGCGGCACGGTTTGTCCGCCAGACCTTGCACACCGCCCTGCACGCCCCGGCCCACAGCGTGGCAGCGGCCTTCGTGCATGGTCGCGAGAGTGTCATCCCGCAGATGTTCCAGCGCATGCTCGACGCTTGGGGCATTGGCCTGGATCAGGCGCCGACCTTTCGTTATTACCTGCAGCGGCACATCGAAGTCGATTCCGAAGACCATGGCCCGGCGGCAGAAAAGTTGTTGGCCCGGCTGATCGATGGCGACCCGCAACGCGAAACCGAGGTACTGGTCGCCGCGCTCGCCGCTGTCCACAGCCGCGCGGCCTTGTGGGATGGCTTGCGCCAGAGCATGGCCCAGCCGGTTGCACAGGTGACGCCATGAACGCTGTCGAATACCAATCTTTCGCCGACGCCTGGGAAAGCCGCGCGACGATCCGTACCCGGCCACGGCGCCGGGTCGAAGACGACGACAAACTGATCTTCCCCATGAGCCGCCAGCCGCTGGTGCACAGCCAGACCTTCCTCAGCCACTGTCCGCAATTACGCGACTTCGTGCTGGTGCAGAGCCTCTACAAGTTCATCAACGACGTGGTGATTTTCGAGACCGAACTGGTGGACCACACCGCCCGCCGCATCGCCAAGAACCGCTTCGGCATCGAATTCCCGTTCGCCTGCCGCTACGACGCGATGACCGTGGTGGTGGACGAGGATTACCACGCGCTGGTGGCGATGGACTTCATGCAGCAGACCATCGACATGACCGGCATCGCACCGATCCCGTTGCCGGGGCAGATCGAACTCAGCCGCGCGATACCGGCGACCCTGGCCCAGGCGCCGGAACATCTGCTCAGCGCCGTGGAACTGATCTGCATCGCCATCGCCGAGAACACCGTCACCAACGAAGTGGCGGCCTTCGCCCGGGACGACTCGGTCAAGGCCTCGATCAAGGGACTGATGGCCGATCACTTGCTCGACGAGGGCCGGCACTCCGGTTTCTGGACGCGACTGGTGCAGATTTACTGGCGCACCGCGCCCGAAGAGGACCGCGCGGCGATTGCGCGCTTGATGCCCGGTTTCATCGTCCAGTACCTGGCGAGCGACCTGCAGCAAGCGTTCGACTTCGAGCTGATCGCCCACCTGCCCGTCGACGAATCGGTACGCCAGTCGCTGCGTGAAGAGGCCAGTGCGCTGGCCTACCCCATCAATCGTTTTCACCCGTTGGTGGGCAACATCACGCGCTTTTTCCGCAGCAGCTCGATGCTCGCGTCCCCCTGCGTACGCGACGCCCTCGCTGATTATCTGACTCCATGAGGACCTTTCGATGAAACGCCTCGAAATTGCAGTGCCTGGCACCAGCCAGGCCATGGCCGAACTGGCCCGGGAACTGGAGCTGCACGGCCACGGCATCGTGGATCGGCAATCGCCGGCCAACCACGACGCGGTCGACCTGTTGATCGACGACGGTACGACACCGAGGATCATTGAGGCCCGCTCATGCCTCCAGGTCCGCGTGGCGCTGCGCACGCTACCCGGCGAGGTATTGCCGCAACCGGTGGTGATATTCCGCGACGGCGCGCAGCGGCTGTTATGCCAGGAAGTGATTGCGCCGCAACGCGATGGCAACGGTCAGTCCCTGCGGTTGCGTACCCTGGCGACAGTGGTCGAGACCGGCGCACGGCTGGTCAGCCAGTTATCCCGGGATGACACCTGCTTCGATCACTGGCCGACGGTGCACGCTGACGCTGTCGACCAACCTCTGCTCGGGCTCGATGCACTGGAGCCGCTGGCGTTCGAGCACGGCCTCAATCGGCCGCCAGTGCCCTGGCTGCTGGCCGCCGCCGATGTGCCGGTGATGCACAGCATCGAACAGCGCATGCTCGACGACGCGACGCAACCGGCCCTGTGGGTCGATGGACAACTCATCGACTACAAATCCTTGCGCCGCCTGGCGCTGAGGTTGCAAGAGCCGATGTTGCAGAGGCTAAGCGGCGCGGCCAAGTGCCCCTTGGTGATCGGTGTCTGCCTGCCCAAGTCCGCGCACCTGTATGCGGCGATCCTGGCAGTGCTGGGCTGTGGGGCGGTGTACCTGCCGCTGGACCCGCAGCACCCGGCGCAACGTCGGCGCTTCATCCTGGAAAATGCCCAGGCCGACCTGCTGCTGCACGACGGCGACAGCGATCTGGGCGACCTGTCGTTGCCAACGCTCAATGTCCAGCAACTGCCATCGCCCAAGCCCGGCATCCCGACCTCGTTGATCCGCCGCACAGTGGACAGCGACGAACCAGCCGTGGCGATCTACACCTCCGGCACCACCGGCCAGCCCAAGGGCGTGTTGCTCAGCCACCGCAACCTCAGTCACTTCTGTGCCTGGTACGGCGACTACGTCGCGTTGCAACGAGACAGCCGGGCGTTGCAGTTTTCCACCATCAACTTCGACGCGTCGCTGCTGGATATCCTCCCGACCTTCATCCACGGCGCCCTGCTGGTGGTGCCCAGCGAAGACCAGCGCCGCGATCCGCAGCAATTGGTCGCGTTGATTCACCAGCAGCACATCAGCCATGCCTTCCTGCCGCCTGCGCTGCTGAGCGTCATGCCCCTTGATACACCGTTGGGCCTGGCGCACCTGATCACCGGTGGCGATGTCTGCGAACCGTTCGTGATCGAACAGCTCGCGCCACAATGCCAGTTCCACAACATCTACGGCCCGACCGAAACCACGGTGCTGGCGACCACACGACAGTTCGGCGTCGGCGACAACAACCGCAACCTCGGCGTGCCCATCGCCAATGGCCGGGTGCTGATCCTGGACGAACAGTTGCAGCCGGTTCCCCAGGGTGTTCCCGGCGAGCTGTACATCGCCGGCCCGGGCGTCGGGCTGGGTTATCTGAACGACCCGACGCTGACCGCGACACGTTACCTCGAACTGACGCTGCCCACCGGGCAAACGCTACGGGTCTATCGCACGGGTGATATCGGCCAGTGGACCGACAACGGCATCGAACTGTGTGGTCGGCGCGATAACCAGGTGAAGATCCGCGGTTTTCGGGTCGAGCCCGAGGAAATCGAGCACTGCCTGCGCGATAGCCAGTTGTTTCGCCAAGTGGCGGTGGGGGTCGATGAACGGCGGCGGATCCTCGCGTTCCTGGTTCATCCCGAGCACTCCGGTGACGCCCTCCAGGCGTTACGCGAGCATGTGCAGAACAGCTTGCCCAGCTACATGCACCCGGCCGCCTACGTCGAATTGCCGAGCCTGCCGTACACCAGCAACGGCAAGGTCGATCGCCGGGCCTTGCTCGCCATGGCGGTGCAGGTGCAGGTCGACGGCCAACGCCGGCAGCCGCAGAACGCCCTCGAGACACAACTGCAGCAACTGTGGGCCGAACTGCTTGAACTGCCGGTCGAGGACATCGCCACCGACGAAAGTTTCTTCAACCTCGGTGGGCATTCGATCCTGCTGTCGCGACTGCTGTTGAGCATCCGCCAGACGTTCGGCCGCAGCCTGTCGATCAATCGCTTCATCGAAGCACCGACGCTGACGACCTTGGCCAAGTTGCTGGACGATCCTGATCAAAACAGTGCATCGATCCTCAGCCCCCAGGCCTTCATCGATGCCGAAGCCGAGCTCAACCTCGATCCATTGCCCATCAGCCAATGCGGCGATGTGCACAAGGTGGTGGTGACCGGCGCCAACAGCTTTCTCGGCGTGCACATCGTCGAGGCACTGCTGGCCTGGGGCGCCACCGAAGTCGCGTGCCTGGTGCGCGCGAGCGCTGAACAAAGCGCGGCCGAGCGCTTCTCCCAAGCCCTTCAGGACAATCACCTGGCCCACCTGGACCTGGACCGCGTCAGTGTGTACGCCGCCGACATTACTCAACCGCAACTGGGTTTGCCGGACGACGTCTACGCCCGCATCGACCGTACCTTCGGCGCGCTGGTGCACAACGCCGCCCACGTCAACCATGTGCTCGACTACGAGTCCCTGGCGCGGGACAACGTGGAGCCGATCTTCGAATGCCTGCGCCTGTGTGAAGGGCGCAGCAAGAAGATCTTCAACTTCGTCTCCACGCTTTCCGCCTCCAGTGCCCTGGACGCCGACGGCCAGGTGCTGGAACAGCCAGCCGCCAAGACGCCGCCGATCTACATCAAGAACGGCTACAACCTGTCCAAATGGGTCGGCGAACGGATCCTGCAACGGGCCCGGGATCGCGGGGTGTCGGTCAATCTGTTCCGCCCCGGCAACATCAGTTTCAACAGCCTGACCGGGGTCTGCCAGCCCCATAAAAATCGGTTGATGCTGATGCTCAAAGGCTCGATCCAGCTCGGCCAGGTGCCGGAGCTGTCCCTCAATTTCGACCTGATGCCGGTGGATTTCCTGGCCCGCTTCATCGCCTTCCACGCCAGCCGCTACCAGCCGACGCAAGCGGTGTTCAACCTGCACAACCCGCAGCCTTTGAGCTGGGACGCTTACGTCGCCTCGTTTCGCGACAGCGGCCGGGAATTTTCGTTGGTCAGCGTTGCCGAGTGGCAACGGCAATTGGCTCGGGTCGATGCCGACAACGCGTTGTTTGGCGTATTGGGTTTCTACCTCAACGGCTTCGAGGAAGACATCGGCGACATCTCGCTGATCAGCCACGACAACGCCCGCGCCGGCGTGCGGCAGATGGGCGCCAGCTACCCGGAAAAGTCCCCGGCCCTGCTGCGTCGCGGCGCCGATTACCTCAAGGCCATCGACTTCATCTGAAACACCCTCAACCCAAAGCAAGGAGCAAGACCATGAGTGCATTTCAACCCGACACCCTGATCAAAAACCCCCAAGCCTGCCAGGTCGAAACCTCGGTGGTGGTCGCGGCCGACGCGGCGCGCGTCTGGGACGTGGTGGGTGATTTTGGCGGATTCAACCATTTCATTCCGGCACTGGAGCACATCGAAATGACCGGCGAGGGTGTGAGGTCCCTGCGCAAGAAATTCTTCCGCGATGGGCAGAACCTGGTGGTGGAACAGCTCAACAGCCGCGACGACCAGGCCATGCACATGACCTGGACGCTGATCTACAACACCCTGGGTATCGACAACCTGTGGGCAGCCATGCGCGTCGAACCCCTGGCGGACAACCGCTGCCGTGCCACCTGGACCATCATCGCCGACCACACCGACGCCCACACGCCGGCGGGCTTCCGGGATTTCCTCCAGGGCTTCGCCGATGAGGCGATGGGGAATGTGCAGGGGATGTTCCCCGAGGCATAACCTGCTCCAGGGTGGCCTTGAGACTCAGGTCCACCACCAAACCTATGTGTGTGGGCTCGCTCCCACAGTTTTGGTTCCGGGGTTGAATGCAAAATACCGACCCACCGCCAGTCCCCTGTGGGAGCGAGCTTGCTCGCGATGGCGGTGGGTCGGCTTGCGACTGGGTCAGATCTTGAAGCTGTCCACCAGTTGCTTCAGTCGATTGGCCTGTTGCGACAAGGCATCGCAATCCTTCAGGGTTTCATTGAGGTTGGCCACGCTTTGCTGGTTCAGCAGGTTGATGTGGCTGACGTCCATGTTGAGGGTTTCAACCACAGCGGTCTGCTCTTCGGTCGCAGCAGCCACCGACTGGTTCATGCCGTCGATCTCACCGATACGCTGCGTCACGCTGACCAGTCGCAGGCCGGCCTGGTTGGCCACTTCCACGCTTTCTTCGCTGGACGTCTGGCTGGCGTTCATCGTAGTCACCGCTTCACGGGAGCCGATTTGAAGCGAGGTAATCATCTTGTGGATTTCTTCCGCCGACTCCTGGGTGCGATGCGCCAGGTTGCGCACTTCATCGGCCACCACCGCAAAACCACGCCCGGCTTCACCGGCACGGGCCGCTTCGATGGCCGCGTTCAGGGCCAGCAGGTTGGTTTGCTGGGAGATGCCCTTGATCACGTCCAGGATGTGGCCGATGTTGTCGGTGCTGGCGTTCAGGGTTTCGATCTGGGTGCACGAAAGGCTGATTTTCTGCGATAGCTCGGTCATGGCCTGGATGGTTTTTTCCACCACCTGGCGACCGTCATCGGCCTGCTCGCTGGCACCGCTGGCATGTTGCGAGGCATCGGCGGCATTGCGGGCGATTTCCTGGGTCGCGGCGCCCAACTCGTTGATGGCCGCAGCCACGCTGTTGGTGCGAGCGCTCTGCTCATCCGAGCCGACGAGCGAAGCGTTGGACGAGGTCATCACCCGCTGCGACAGGTCATGCACCTGGCGAGTGGCGGAAGACACTTCCGAGATCGACGCGTGAATCCGCTCCACGAACTGGTTGAACGAGCCACCCAGCACCGCGAACTCATCCTTGCCCTGCACCACCAGGCGCCGGGTCAGGTCGCCTTCGCCTTGGGCGATGTCCTGCATGGCACGGCCCATGGTGGTCAACGGACGCATCAGCACCTGGATCAACAGGCTCAGCAGCAACGCAATGGCCGCCACCGCGACAAACATCGCAATCAGCGCAGACGTACGGAACTGGCTCAACGGCGCGTAGGCCTTGGCCTTGTCGATCGACAGGCCGATGTACCACTCGGCGTTCGGCAGGCCGGTAACCGGGGTGAACGAAAGGATACGGTCCTGCCCGTTCAGCTCAACGTCCTGGATACCCTTGCCAATGCGCACCGGGGTACCGGGGTAGATGTCCTTGAGGTTCTTCATCACCTGGTCTTTATCCGGGCTGACGATCACCTGACCGTCGCCGCTGACCAGGAACGCATGGCCGATACCACCGAAGTCCACGGAGTTGATGATTTTCACCAGGGTTTCCAGGCTCAGGTCGCCGCCCACCACGCCGAGCAGTTCGCCGTTGTGCTTCACCGGCAGGGCAACGGTCACCACTAGGCCACCCACCGCCGCCAGGTAAGGCGGGGTCAGCATGGTTTTATCGGCGGTCACCGCCTGTTTGTACCAGGGGCGCTGACGCGGATCGTAGCCGTCAGGCATTTTGGCGTCCGGGCGCTGGGTGAAGACGCCGTTGGCCTGGCCCACATAAGTGAACTGGAAGTTCGAGGTCAGCGCCGGCTGATCGACCAGCCCCGGCAGATCGGCAGTAGCGCCCTGGTGCGCGATGTTTTGCGCCAGGTTTTCCAGTACCAGTATCCGGCCACTCATCCAGTTCTGGATGCTGCTGGCCGTCAGGTCGCCGGATTGCTCGATGGAAGACTCAAGGCTGCTGCCGATGGTGTTGCGCTGCAAATAATCGTTGTAGAGCGTGAACAGGGCAAAAGCCAGGACCACCACACCAGAGGCGGCAAGAAGGATTTTGTGGCTGAACTTTAGATTCATTGATGAGGCTTCTTATGCAAGGAGTGGGGGTGCATTCCAGGTTTGCAACGTTCGATGTAACAGTGCGAGCGGTTATCAATCCGCTCCACTTTGGTGCACACGTACAAGTCTGTCGGCAAACCTGTACAAATAATTAGGGATGCGAAGAAATAGCCGACGGGAGGACACGGCGAGCGAACGGTGGTTGCAAATTCGCCGACGGCTGATGACAATGCGACCTATTATCATTTGTAACATCCAGGCCGTTGCGTCCATGTCATCTCCCGAGTTTGCAGTACAGGCGCTCTACAGCCGTCATCACGGCTGGCTCAATACGTGGCTGCGCACCCGCCTGGGCAACGCCGCCGATGCGGCGGACCTGGCCCAAGACACCTTCATGCGCCTGTTGCAGCGTAGCGAACGTCTGGAACTTCGAGCCCCACGCGCCTTTTTGCGCACCATTGCCCAAGGCCTGGTGATAGACCATTGGCGTCGAGCGGAAATCGAGCGCGCCTACCTGGAAACCATAGCTCACCTGCCGGAAGCCGAAACCCCGGGTGCTGAAGCCCAGGCCCTGATTCTGGAACTGCTCGAAGCCATCGCAAGGATGCTCGAAGGCCTCAAGCCGAAAGTGCGCAGGGCCTTTCTGTTGGCCCAGTGCGAAGGCCTGACGTACAAGCAGATTGCCGAACAGATGGGCATTTCGTTGCGCTCGGTGGAACGCTACGTCGCCGATGCGCTGTACCACTGCTATGTGTTGCGCTATGAAAACTGAGCCGGCGGAGCACTTGCAGAGCCGACGCAACGGCCCGTCGCAACAGGTGGTCAGGCAGGCGATCAACTGGCTGCTGCGCCTGCGCAATCACACCTCTCACCCGACCCTGCGCCAACAGTGCGACACCTGGCGCGCCGCCCACCCGGAACACGAACTGGCCTGGCAACGGGTGCAATCGCTGCACAGTGAACTGACCTCCAACCTGCGGGCCGTGCCCGGTGCTCATGTCGCCCTGGATACCCTGGAAAACAGCGCCCAGCGCCTCAGTCGTCGCCAGGCCCTGAAGTTGTTGTCGGGCGTCGCACTTGTGGGCTGCGCGGCATGGCTGGGCAAGGACCTGGGCTGGCAGCCGTGGAATGCCGATTTCGCCACCGCCACCGGTGAGCGCCGAGGCTTCCAGCTGCCGGACGGCACGCGGCTAGAGCTCAATACCCACAGCGCCGCCAACCTGGATTTCAGCGCCCGGCAGCGCCTGATTACCCTGGCCCGCGGCGAAATCATGGTCACCTGTGGCCGCGACCCGGGGCGCCCGCTGCGGGTACAAAGCCGCCATGGCCTGTTCGAAGGCCTGGAAGGGCGCTTCGTCGTGCGCCAGGACAGCGACTGCACACGCTTGAGCGTCACCAGCGGCCGGGTGGTTATCCGTTCGCACCCAAACAGCGATGGCACACCCATTCAGGTCGAGGCCGGGCAAAGCTACCTGGTCACCACATCGACGGCGACCCTGGCGCCGCCGCTGGACATGGACGCAGGCGCCTGGGCCGACGGCTTGATCGTCACGCGCAACATGCGCCTGGCAGACTTTCTCAACGAAGTAGGACGCTACCGCCCAGGCTATTTGAACTGCGCGGCGTCGATTGCCGACCTGCGCTTGTCGGGGGTTTTTCGTTTGGAGGACACCGACAAATTGCTCGCCGTCCTGCCACGCACGCTCCCCGTGCAAGTCCGTTATCGAACCCGTTGGTGGATCACGGTGCAGCGCCTGGCTTGATTTTTTTTTGGCGGGTTTCAGGCCGGCGTCCGGCTAGGACAGTAAGCACCCCTTATCTGCCTTCAGCGACTCCAACGGAACCTACAATGACTGAGCGCTTGCTTCTCAAGAACCCCTTCGGCTTCTCTGCGCAACCGGGCCTGTTGCGCCAGGCGATCCATGCAGCGCTGTTCTCCACTGCGCTTGGGGTCAGCGTCGTGCCGATGCTCGCGCACGCCGCACAAAGCGGCGTGACCGCCAGCCGTCAGGGCTACAACATCGCCCCCGGCCCACTGAGCGACGTACTGAACCAGTTCGCCCGCCAGGCCGGGATCACCCTGGCAAGCACGCCGGCGCAAACCGGCGGCGTCCAGTCCCCGGGACTCAAGGGCGAGTACTCGCCCGACCAGGCCCTGAGCCAACTGCTCAGCGGCTCGGGGCTGGTTGCCGTCAGCCAGGATGGCAGCAGCTACGTGCTGCAAACCCAGACCGCTGGCAGCACGCTGGAACTGCCGACCACCGACATCAAGGGCTTCGCCCTGGGTAACGCCCTGGGCAGCATGGAAGGCTACAACGCCACCCACAGCCAGGTCGCCACCAAGACCAGTACCGCCCTGCGCGAAACCTCCCAGAGCGTGTCCGTGGTCACCCGCGAACAAATGGACGACCAGGGCGCGCAAACCGTGTCCCAGGCCATGCGCTACACCCCCGGCGTGCTGACCAACCCCTACGGTGCGACCCATCGCTACGACTACGTGGCGATGCGCGGCTTCAACGACGGCTCGGTGGATAACATCTACCTCGACGGCCTCAAGTCCATGGGCGACAGCGGCACCTACAGCTCGATGCAGGTCGATCCGTACTTCCTGGAGCGGGTCGACATTCTCAAGGGTCCGTCCTCGGTGCTCTACGGCCGCAGCTCGCCCGGCGGCCTGGTAGCGCTCACCAGCAAGAAGCCACAGTACGAGGCCTATCACCAGATCCAGGCCACGGTCGGTACCCAGGGCCAACGCGGCATGGGCTTCGACTTCACTGGCCCCGTGGATGACGACAAACGCATCACCTATCGCCTGATCGGCCTGGCGGACACCTCCGACACCCAGTTCGACCACAACAAGGAAAAACGCTTCGCCCTCGCGCCCACGGTGAACATCGACTTCAGCGAGAACACCTCGCTGACCCTGCAAGCCTACCTGCAGCATGACCCCGACGGCGGCTACCACGGTGGCATGCCAGCCGACGGCACCTTGCATCAGCGCAACGACCGGCGGATCTCCGAAAACTTCTTCGAAGGCGAGCCTGGCGTCGACGGTTACGAACGCGACCAGCAGTCGTTCGGCTACCAGTTCGAGCACCGTTTCAACGATGTCTTCACCGCCCGGCAGAACTTCCGCTACCTGGACTCCCAAGTCACCAACGATCAGGTCTACGCCTATGGCTGGACCACGCCCACCAGCAACGAGCTGAACCGCTACTACACCGGCGCCGAAGAAAAGCTCCACTCCTTCATCGTCGACAACATGCTGCAAGCCGAATTTTTTACCGGCGCGACCAAGCACACCGTGCTGATGGGGGCCGACTATCAGCGGCGCAAAACCGTGGTCGACTGGACCAGCGGCAGCCTCGCGCCGATCAATGCCTTCGACCCGACCTACGGCAACTCGACCATCACCTACTTCAGCCCCACCAGTTACCTGCGGCGCCTGGAGCAGACCGGCGTGTATCTGCAAGACCTGGTGGAAATGGACAAATGGCGCTTCTCCCTCGGCCTGCGCCAGGACTGGGTCCGAACCTCGGATGAAAACCGCATCGCCGAATCTGGCCGCCCGGAAGGCACCGAGATCAACGACAAACGCACCAAGCTCACGGGCCGCGCCGGGGCGCTGTACCTGTTCGACAACGGCCTGGCGCCGTACATCAGCTACTCCGAGTCGTTCAATCCGAACTCCTACGCCGACAGCGCCGGCAACCCACTGCCGCCGACCGATGGCAAGCAATGGGAACTGGGCCTGAAATACCAACCGCCGGGCACCGATGACCTGTACACCGCCTCGCTGTTTCGCATCGACCAGGAAAACCTGGCGACCAAACTGCCCCAGGAAAACTTCTACCGCGCCGTCGGGGCCGTGCGCTCCCAGGGCCTGGAACTGGAAGCGCACCTGCAGTTGACGGAACAATTCAAAGTGCTGGGCAGCTACACCTTCACCGACATCGAATACTCGAAATCGATGATCAGCACCTTGAGCACCACCACCGACATCATCGATAACAAGGGCAACTCACCGACCCAGGCCCCGCGCCACATGGCTTCGGTCTGGGCTGACTACAAGTTCGACAGCGGCGCCCTCGACGGCCTGCGCCTGGGTGGCGGCGTGCGCTATGTCGGCTACAGCTGGGCCGATGCGGAGAACACCATGAAGGTGCCGGCCTACACGCTGTTCGATGCGTCGGTGGGGTATGACCTGGGCAAGGTCGGCTTGAAGGGCGTGGATGTGCGCCTGAACGCGAACAACCTGACCAACGAAACCTACGTCGCTTCGTGCGCCAGCCTGAGCTATTGCTACATGGGTGAAGAGCGCAATGTGGCGGCGACGGTGAGTTATCAGTTCTAACCTGTTCCTCAGATCGATCGTTCCCACGCTCCCGCGTGGGAACGTCGCCAGGGACGCTCCGCGTTCCGCTTCTGGAGTGTGACGCGGAGCGTCACGGGATGCGTTCCCACGCAGAGCATGGGAACGATCAGACCCGAACCGTATCCCCTTCCTCCCGCACCACACCCTCTTCCCGCACAAACCGGTTCGCCCGTTCAAACGTGCCAAAATCATTGAACCGCACACCCATCTCGCGCATCACCTTATGCGCCACCGGCACCGTCAGTTGACGAATGTAGAACGGCTCCTTCACCACGAAATGATGAATGCCGTGACTGCTGCCGAAGTTGAAGCAGAACGCCTGCAACGGCCACAGCCACCAGGGGTTGAGCACCTGGGTCTGCTGGATGACATTGCCCGGCTCGATGTCGCCGTAGTAGTGCATGTTCGAGCTGACGAAATGCAGGCAAAAGGTGCGCAACACGTTCGGGCCGATGATCACCACCGCGGCGATGTCGATCACGTGCATAACCGCCAGCGTTGTGGACGACCAATCAATTGAAGTCCCCAGCAGACTGGCGATGCCGTTGGCCCCATGAAAACCGAGAAACACATACCAGGCGCCCCAGTGCAGCAACGCCAGCGGGAAATACACCTTCAGCGTACGCTTGAGAATGCTGCGCTTGTGCGCCCAGGTCTTGGCCCGCAGCAGGCGGATGAAGGCCGACATCACGTTGTCCCCGACCATCAGCAACCGCCCCAGTCCCCAGGGCTCGCCGTTGGTGATGGCCCGCTCTTCCATGTCGGCCTCGCTGCCGGACACCTTGTGATGGTTGAGGTGCAGGTGGCGACGGATCCACGGATTGATCGTGCTCGGCCGCGCCAGCCACACCAGGCCCATCATCAAGTTGTGGGGCAGGCGCTGCTTGCGAAAATACATGCTGTGGATCAGGTCGTGTTCCAGCTCGTGGGTCAGGGACGCGAAAAACGCGTTGAGCAACAGGCACGCCCACCCGGCCAGGTGACCGTTGATGTAGAGCAGCGCCGAACCGATCATCCCGGCCAGGGCGAACGCCAGGATGCCCGCGCCCAACGCATCCTGGTGGCGCAGGATCGGATAGCGCTGGCGCAATTCTTCGCCCCGGGCCAGGACCACCTGGCGAATATGGGCCGATCGTTGTTGTGCATTCAATCGCTCGGGGCTTGCGCAAGTGCCGTGCATGGCTTACATCCTCTGTTAGAGATGTGCTCATCCTGCCGGGCGTAGTCCCACGGGGTGGTAGCCGTAAACGCCAACCTGTTGACCGCAAGCGCCAATCGTCATGACTGAACCCACCTCCCTTGCCAGCTGGACCCGCGCCCTGCGCAAACAGCTCGATGCGTTGGGCCTGGACAGCCACGCCTTGTGCGTCGAGGCCGGCCTCGACCCGCAATGGATGGACGACCCGAACGCCCGTTACCCGCTCTCGGCCACTACCCGCCTGTGGGCATTGGCCGTGCAGGCCAGCGGCGACCCGGCCATCGGCCTGCGGGTGTCGCGCTTCGTCAGCCCCACCACGTTTCACGCACTGGGTTATGCCTTGGTGGCGAGCGGCAGCCTGCGGGAAGTGTTCGAACGGATCGTGCGCTACCACCCGGTGGTCAGCGATGCACTGACCCTCCAACTGATCCGCGCAGAGGACCGCTATCGCTTTAGCCTCGAGGTGCCGCCGGGCCGACCGGTGCCAGCCTTTGAAGCCATCGACGCGTTCACGGCGATTTACGTGCGCACCTGTCGCAACCGCCTCGGCCGTGATTACGCACCGCTGGCGGTGTACCTGCGGCGCCCGGAACCGGCGGACCCCAGCCCCTGGCACAAAGTGTTCCGCTCGCCGGTGCATTTCGGCGCCGCGCAGGATTGCCTGGAGTTCAACCTCGCTGATTTCGACAGCCATCTGGACGACGCCAACCCGGAACTGGCCGAACACAACGAAACCGTGCTCGAACGCACCCTCGCCCAGCTCAAGCCGCTGACCTGGGAGCGCAAGGTACGTTCGGCCATCGAGGCCCAATTGCCCGAAGGCGAGCCCAGCGCCGAACGCATCGCCCAGGCCATGCACCTGAGCCTGCGCAGCCTGCAACGGCACCTGGCCGACGAAGGCTGCCGTTTCGACGCCCTGCTCAACGAGTGCCGGGAGAATCTGGCGCTGCTGCACCTGCGGGATCCGAATTGTTCGCTGAGCGAAGTCAGCTACCTGTTGGGTTTTGCCGATGCCAGCAGCTTCAGCCGCGCATTCAAGCGCTGGACCGGGATGACGCCAGGGCAGTTTCGGGAAGGGTTGCGCTAGGGATTTGCAGTGCCTGGATTGCCCCCAATCGCGAGCAAGCTCGCTCCCACAAGGTTCAGATCGGGTTCAGGGCGTGGTCAGGGCCCGCAACCGCTCGATGTCGAGGATTTCGATCTCGCCGTAACCCAGGTGCAGGATGCCCTGGGCCTGCAGGTCCTTGAGGATCTGGTTGGTGGTCTGGCGTGACAGCGCGAGCATCAGCGCCAGTTGTTCCTGGGGCAGTTGCAGGACCCGGCGGGCCGGTTCGATTTCACCGTAGCCTTCGGCGATCAGCAGCAGGCGGTGGGCCACGCGGGCCGGGGCGGGCATCAGGCTCAGGTGTTCGAGGTTGATGAAGGTCAGGCGCAGTTTGTGGCTCATCAATAATGCAAGATGCCGCCAGTGGATCGGCTGCTCTTGCAGGAATGCCAGCAACGGCGCCTGGGGCACGTGCAGAAGCGTACATTGACCGACAACCACCGCATCATGAGTGCGCGGCTGGCCATCGAACAGGCAGATTTCACCGAACCAGTGGGGCGCCTCTACCACGCTCAGCAACGCCTCCTTGCCCTGTTCGTTCACCGCACCGACGCGCACCGCGCCCTCCAGCACGGCATACAGCCCGCACGGTGGGTCGCCACGCTGGAACAACCGATGCCCCGGCGGCAGGCGGCGCACCCGTGCCATGCCCAGCAGACTATTGTGTAACTCAACAGGCAGATGGCTGTACCAGTGGCCGGCCATCAGGTGTGAGTGCCAGGGATGCGAATTCATGGAAACTCCGGGACAAGTGTCGGCTAACTGACAGAACGCCTTGTGGTACCTGGGCATCATGCAGGCATCACCTCAGGAGGAACAACAATGAAAAGCCTCGTCGATCATCTCAGTCAATACGCCGCCTATCATCGCGACCCGCGCAACATCGCCAGCCATTTCATCGGTATCCCGCTGATCTTCGTCGCCGTCGCCGTGCTGCTGTCACGGCCCGGCTGGCCAGTGGGCGCAGTCCTCGTGTCGCCGGCGCTGCTGGTGGCCGTGGCCAGTGCCTGGTTCTACCTGCGCCTGGAGTTGCGCCTGGGGGTGTTGATGACGGTGCTGCTGGGCCTGGCGCTATGGCTGGGCCAGGTGCTCGCCGCGCAAAGCACCCTGGTGTGGCTGGGCAGTGGCCTGGGGATGTTCGTGGTGGGTTGGGTGATCCAGTTCGTCGGTCACTATTACGAAGGCCGCAAGCCGGCGTTCGTCGACGACCTCACCGGGCTGATTGTCGGGCCGCTGTTTGTGGTAGTGGAAGCGGGTTTTCTGCTGGGGCTTCGCGGCGAACTGAAGCAGGCCATCGAAGAGCGCGTCGGGCCGGTGGCGTTGCGCAACCAGCGCTCGGCCGCCTGAAAACACCGCAATACCCCGCCTCCCCCCTTGTGGGAACGAACCTGTGGGAGCAAGGCTTGCCCGCGATGCAAACACCTCGGTGTAACTGATAGACCGAGGCGATGCCATCGCGGGCAAGCCTTGCTCCCACAAGCTCGCTCCCACAGGAGTTGGACCGTTACCGCTCAAGCCTTACAGCGCACCAAACTCGACCCGAATCGTCAGCGCGCCGGTGTTATCTTTCAAGCCAGACCCGTGCTGCCCGGTCAGGTCATCGTTGATGCACAGTTGCAGTTCCCCTTGCTGGTCGCCCGGAACCTGCCCCAGGTCACCCACCAGGAACGGCTTGCCATCATTGCCCACGCGACCGATCAAGGCGCCTTCGGCGGCACCGGGCAAGGCATAGCTGCTGTAGTCGATGTGCCTCGAACCGCCATTTCCATCGACATTGCCACCCTGCGGACTGGCACACCATCGCCCACTGACATAGCGCACCAGTCGCGGTACCAACCCGTTGACCTGCACGCCAGTGCCCTGCCAGGCGACGTTGGATTGGACCTGCATCGTCACCGCCCGCAGGTCATTGGCCAGCGTATCCCCAGCCTGGAACGACAGCGCCGCAATCGTCAGGCTCGGGTTCGAGGTGCCGGTGCTGGGGAACACGCCATCGCCCACCAGGAACAGGTTCTTGTGGTCCCAACTGCGCTGGTACTTGTCCACCACAGACTTGGTGGGGTCATCGCCCATGCGATAAGTCCCCATCAGGTGGCCGGCGCCCTGGAAGCTGTAGGGCACCTTGTCGTACGTAAAACATCCAGGTCCGATGATGCCCGTCAACTCCTGGGCACCGAGCAGCTCCTCGATGATGCGTGTCGCCAGTACTTTCGCCTGCTGGAAACCCTTCATGGTGTACTCGGACAGGTTGTAGTGGATTTCCGGCCGAGGGATGCCGAGCCGGTCCGTGTATTGGGTCGAGGGCACGATGTAGCATTGCGCGTGGTCGGGATCGTCCTCGACCTGCTCGACCAGGAAACCGATCCGGAACTGGCGGGTGAAGACGTCGTTGAGCTTTTGTACCAACGCCGTTCCGGATAGCAATTTATTGCTCGGGTTGGCGCCGCCATTGTTCTTCCCATCGATAAAGTCAGCGACCGTGGTGTAGGGATCACCGGCCGGCCAGTTCCAACCTTCGTTGCCAATCTCGATACGCCACGCCGCACGATCGCTGCGAAAGGCACCGTCGCGCAGGCTTTCGATGCCGGCCGTCGATAGCGGTCCCCGGTAGGGGAAAATCGCCTTGCCCTCGGGCATCAACCCCCACGCCAGATAAATGGGATGGTCAGCCAGGCCGCGCCCCACTTGCCCGCTGCTGTTGGCCACGCCGGAGTGCAGTAGCAGTTTCGGTGTTTCGATCGCATGGGCGGCGATCACATAACGTTGTCCTATTGCCACGCCGGTTCCAGTGACGGGGCCATCTTCCAACTGATATTGCTTGAACTCGATGCCATTGATATTGCTGTCAGTGCCAACGGTTACTTTGCTGGCCACGGTTCGATAAAGCACGCGGACCTTGCCAGTATTCAACGCTTTGTTCATGGTCACAGTGGCGTCGTACTTGGCCTGGATCGGGCAGATCGGCGTGCAGTTGGTATTGCCGGCGCATACCCGGCGACCGGCATAAGGTTGGGAGTTGCGCCCAGCCGGCGTCGGGCTGACTACCAGCGGCAGGCTATCGAACGTCTGTCCCGTGACAGCCGTGACAAAGCTGCCATCGACCAGCGACAACGGAATGCTGCGCATCGGGAATGCATAACCCTCGGGAAAGGTCATGCCCAGATAACCTTGGTCGGCGACGTTGGCCGACACACCGATTTCCGCTTCCGCCCGGCAATAGGCGCTTTGCAGATCGTCATAACCTATCGGCCAATCCACCCCGACGCCATACTTGGACCGCAGGCGAAAATCGTTCGGCACCATGCGCAGGCAGGTTCCGACCCAATGCCATGTCGTGCCGCCACCCACCCGTTCGTAAGTGCTCGTAAAGGGCATCGGGCCTTTCTGGACCAAGTAGCTGACCGCCGGGTTGTTCCAGTTGCCATTGAGCAGATCGGCAATGGTCGCCCGTGGAGCGTTCAGTTCGGCCGGCCCCTTGAGATGTGGGTCCAGTGTCGTGCTTGGTGGGTAAGGGGACTCAGGGGTTTTCAGCGTCGCGGTATAGAAACGCTCCAGATACTGGGCACGATTGACCGGTATCTCCGGCCCCGATTCGAGTACCAGTACATCAATCCCGGCCATGCTCAACTGATAGGCAATGATGCTACCGGCCAGGCCTGCGCCAACGATCACCACTTCGGCTTGTTCGGTACTCATGACAACGCTCCTTGCTGTCCGTTAGCGGATACGCCGGTCAAATCTTCAAGGCTGGAGGGCGCGCTGTTCCAATACCCAAAAAACGATTCGCTGTAGCCCATCGGGTGAGCCTGAGCGATTTTCCAGGCCCAGCTGTGGATGTAGGCCTGATCGGACACCACCGCTGAATCATCTTTCTTGAAAGGCGCCATATCGAACGGTTGATACCAGACGCCCAACAACCACAGCTTCATGATCGAGCGCGCGGCGAGTACCGTGCGTGGAATCGTCGGTTGCATGTTGAACTTCAGTATCTGCTGGGCGATCTGGTCGGGCGGGAAGTGCTCAGCCACCAGGGTGGCGTATTGAGTCAAGAGCGCGTTGAGCACGTCGGAAGGAACTCGCGCAGTGACATAATCGAGAAAGATCGGCGGCAAACCGACCGGGTCGATCTGAGGTGCCAAACGATCCGTTGAGATGCCAATAAGGGCTGATGACAGGCCTACGAAATTATCCAGATTGCTGCTCATTGCTTGGCTCCTTGTCCACTGGTGGACTGTGCGCGTTCGAGCAAATAGGTGAAATCCGCGAAGCTGGTACGCGGCGACTCGGTGACATGGGTGGCCGCATTGCCATGGCAAGCCATGCAACTGGAAGACGCCTGGGGCACGGTGCCCTGGATGTAGGTCTCCAGCGTGGCGTTGGCCAGGAACGAGGGCGCAGGGCTGCCCAGCGGGTTGGCGGCCGATATCTGGCAGTTCTTGGGCGGGTCTGACGGCCACTGGGTACTGATCAGTTGATAGTTCGCCCAGACGCTCTTCGGGTTCACCGTACGCAACAGACCTTGATACGTAGCGTTCAGTTTTTTGGTGGCCTCGGTGAGCGGCACGTCGCGCACGATCTGCGAGGGCGTCGCCTTGACCGCCGGGTTCCATGGCCGTGGTGGCGGCTGGTTGATGTCGCTTGTGCTGGCTGCGTTGTAGAACAGATAAGGCCCCGTCCGCTGGGCAACGGGCGTGGTTTTTTCCGGCACGTTTTTCACATGCTCAAAGGTTGACCAGACCCATTGCGCCGCACTGGCGGTCTTATGGACCATGTGCAACCCCACCAAACCGACCGGCTCGGACACGCACGACTCCGCGACAATCGGTCCATGGCTCGGGTCGTTGTTGCCCGGGGTGTAGACCAGCGCATCGACGGTGTGAAAGTCCTGCCGGTTGTCGTTGGGGCCCAGTACTTTCCACGACGCCTTCACCATCACCGCGCCGACCTGCCTGGTCTCGGTGGAACCACAACTGAACGCCACGGCATTGGTCGGCTTCGCGGCGAAAAACGCCTGCTGTCCTTCAATGCTGTACAGGCCGTTGTCGACGATGCCGTTGAACATCGATTGGTTGACCACGATTTCGTTGCGCGTGTACGTACCGTTCTGGTCCACCAGCGGGCCGCTCTCGAAGGGCTGGATAAATTCATCCAGCACATCGGGCACCTTGCCCATTTGCTGCAACAGGCGACCGGGCTTGAGCGACTTGCACGCTTCGGGCAGGGTCGCCGGGGCATTCCAGGGCAGCGGGGCCTGGCCCTTGGCGCGGAAAATCTGGTAGCTCTCTTTCCAGCTTTCCCACACGGTGGCGCCATCCTGCTTGCCGATGGAGGTGCCGGTATTGGGGTCGCCGTTATCCAGCGCCGGCCAGCTCAGGGCGATGAAGGTCTGCCACGACAGCTCATCGAAATTGGCTTGCAGGCTGACCAGTGAAACGGGCTTGGTCACCGTGACATCGAAGGGTATCTGGGGGGACAACGAGGGGGCGGCGCTGGCGGCCGGGGCCAGCAAGACGCCTAACAATGCACAGCCAAGCGGGCCATGCCGACTGACTTCCACTCTCATACTCATCTCCTTGGCATCAGGCGCCAGGAGATAACACCGGTCCGTCATTGGACTCTCACTGCCTCCTGGCAAGTCAGAGTCTAGGTAGGGTTTGATTCAAGGACAGGTGCAGAAGTAGAACCGATTGAAGCAAACAGAAACGTCGTTATTCAGATTCAGATCGAGGTAATGTCGAGGACGCCATCGCGAGCAGGCTCGCTCCCACAATGGATCTGCGCCACACACAAATCCCCTGTGGGAGCGAGCTTGCTCCGGGCGGCGTTCCGACGATGCTTTTGCTTTTAGAGGTTGGCGACTTTCTGCCAGACCTTCGGCTTGAAGAACAGCATCTCGCCCTTCGCCAGGCCCACCAGGCTGTCGTGATCCTTCACCACTTCCGCCTCGATCAGCTCGCTCTGGCCTTCCACCTTCAGGGTCACCCGAGTGGTGGCGCCGAGCGGACGGATGTCGCGCACTTCGGCGGCGTGGTGGTCTTCCAGCTCCGAGCGCGACAGCGAAACTTCGTGAGGGCGGAACAGTACATGCCGGTCCTCACCCAAGTGCAGGCGGTTCGAGTCGCCGAGGAAGTGGTACACAAAGTCGCTGGCCGGGTTTTCGTAGACGTCGCCGGGCGAGCCGATCTGCTCGATCACGCCTTTGTTCATCACCACGATCCGATCGGCGACTTCCATGGCCTCTTCCTGGTCGTGGGTCACGAACACCGAGGTCAGGTTGATGTCCTCGTGCAGCCGCGCCAGCCAGCGGCGCAGTTCCTTGCGGACCTTGGCGTCGAGGGCGCCGAACGGTTCATCCAGCAGCAACACCTTGGGCTCCACCGCCAGGGCGCGGGCCAGGGCGATACGCTGGCGCTGGCCGCCGGACAACTGCTCGGGGTAGCGGTCGGCGAGCCAGTCCAGCTGCACCATGTTCAACAGCTCGTGGACCTTGGTCGCGATCTGGCTTTCGTTCGGGCGCTGGTTCTTCGGCTTCATGCGCAGGCCGAAGGCAACGTTGTCGAACACCGTCATGTGACGGAACAAGGCGTAATGCTGGAACACGAAACCGACGTTGCGATCACGCACGTCGTGGCCGGACACGTCCTCGCCGTGGAACACGATGCTGCCTTGGTCCGGGGTTTCGAGGCCGGCGATGATCCGCAGCAGAGTGGTCTTGCCGCAACCCGACGGGCCCAGCAGCGCCACCAGCTCGCCGCTCTGGATATCCAGGCTGATCTCGTCCAGGGCCCTGAACGCGTTGAAATTCTTGCTGACGTTACGGACTTCGATCGACATGACTTATTCCTCCGCGGCGCTGGCGCGCAGGCGGTTGATTCGGTTTTCGCTCCACTGCTTGAGCAGCAGGATGAAGAGCGCCAGGATCAGCAACAGGCTCGCCACAGCGAACGCGGCCACGTGGTTGTATTCGTTGTAGAGGATCTCGACGTGCAGCGGCAGGGTGTTGGTCACCCCGCGAATGTGCCCGGACACCACCGACACCGCGCCGAACTCGCCCATGGCCCGGGCCGTGCACAACACCACGCCATAGATCAGGCCCCACTTGATGTTCGGCACAGTGACATGCCAGAACATCTGCCAGCCATTGGCGCCGAGCAGGCGCGCGGCCTCTTCTTCCTGGGTGCCCTGCTCCTGCATCAACGGGATCAGTTCACGGGCCACGAACGGTACGGTGACGAAGATGGTCGCCAGGACGATGCCCGGCAGCGCGAACACGATCTGGATGTCGTGATCCGACAGCCACGGCCCGAACAAGCCCTGGGCGCCAAACATCAGCACGTAGACCAGGCCCGCGATCACTGGCGACACCGAGAACGGCAGGTCGATCAGCGTCACCAGCATGCTCTTGCCGCGGAATGAATACTTACTCACGCACCACGCGGCACTGACGCCGAACACCAGGTTCAGCGGCACCGAGATCAGCACCGCAACCACCGTGAGTTTCAACGCCGACAGTGCGTCGGGTTCGAAGATCGCCGTGAAGAACGCCCCCAGCCCGAGCTTCAGGCCCTGGGACACCACGATGAACAGCGGCAACAGCAGAAACAGCGCAAAAATCAGCCAGCCGAGGCCGATCAGCACGCGCCGCGACGTTGCACTGCCACGGCGAGCGGCATTGGTGGAGGCTGCGGAAATAGACGATTGGGACATGTTCGCGCCTCCTTATGGGGTTTCGATGCGCCGCTGCAGCAGGTTGATCAGCAGCAACAGGACGAAGGAAACCACCAGCATCAGCACGCCGATGGAGGTGGCGCCGGTGTAGTCGTATTGGTCGAGCTTGACCATGATCAGCAGCGGCAGGATCTCGGTTTTCATCGGCATGTTGCCGGCGATGAAAATCACCGAACCGTACTCGCCCACGCCACGGGCAAAGGCCAGGGCGAAGCCGGTCAACCAGGCCGGCAACAACGCCGGCACGAGGATGTGGCGGAACACCTGCCATGGCTTGGCGCCGAGGCAAGCGGCGGCTTCTTCGACTTCACGGGGAATATCGGCCAGCACCGGCTGCACCGTGCGCACCACGAACGGCAACGTCACGAAGGTCAGCGCCAGGGTGATGCCCAGCGGCGTATAGGCGATCTTGAAGCCCAGGTCAGTGGCGAACTGGCCGACCAGACCGGTCGGCGCATACAACGCCGTCAGGGCAATACCGGCCACGGCGGTGGGCAGGGCGAACGGCAGGTCGATCATCGCGTCGATGATCTTGCGACCGGGGAAGGTGTAGCGCACCAGTACCCAGGCCAGCAACGTACCGATCACGCCGTTGATGATGGCGGCGTACAGCGCGGTGCCGAAACTGAGTTTCAGGGCCGCCAGCACACGCGGCGCCGAAATGATCGCCCAGAACTGTTCCCAGGTGAGCTGGGCGGCATGCACGAACATCGCCGCCAGGGGTATGAGCACAATCAGACTGAGGTACACCAGGGTGTAGCCCAGCGTCAGCCCGAAGCCGGGTATGACGGGGGATATGCGACGCGACATAAAGGTCCTTGGTTAAAAACACTAAACATGGAAGCAAGACTGGGTGGGAGCAAGGCTTGCCCGTGATAGAGGCGACTCGGTTTCTGAAGGACCGCATCGCATCCATCGCGGGCAAGCCTTGCTCCCACAAAATCCCCTCGCCACAAATTCGGTGTCCGGATTTAGCTTTGTTTCAGCTTACTGCGCCTGATAGATCTGGTCGAACACGCCACCATCGTTGAAGAATTTCGGTTGGGCGCTTTTCCAGCCGCCGAAGTCCTTGTCGATGGTCACCAGGTCCAGTTTCGGGAACTGCCGGGCGTACTTGGCGGCCACATCCTTGTCCCGTGGACGATAGAAGTTTTTCGCGGCGATTTCCTGGCCGGCCGGGCTGTACAAGTGCTTGAGGTAGGCTTCGGCGATCTCCAGGTTGCCCTTTTTCTCGGCATTCTTGTCCACCACCGCCACGGGCGGTTCGGCGAGGATCGACAACGACGGCACGACAATGTCGAACTTGTCCGCACCACCGTCCTCTTTCAGCGCCAGGAAGGCTTCGTTTTCCCAGGCCAGCAACACATCGCCCTGACCGTTGTTGACAAAGGTAATCGTCGAGCCACGGGCACCGGTGTCGAGAATCGGCACGTGCTTGAACAGCGCCTGCACGTATTCCTTGGCCTTGGCTTCGTCACCCCCGTTGGCCTTCAGGCCATAGGCCCAGGCGGCAAGGAAGTTCCAGCGCGCACCGCCGGAAGTCTTCGGGTTCGGGGTGATGACCGACACGTCGTTCTTGATCAGGTCGCCCCAATCCTTGATGCCCTTGGGGTTGCCCTTGCGCACCAGGAACACGATGGTGGACGTGTAGGGCGTGCTGGCTTCCGGCAGGCGTGTTTGCCAGTCCGCCGGCAGGGACTTGCCCAGCTTGGCGATTTCATCGATGTCACCGGCCAGGGCCAAGGTCACCACGTCGGCCCGCAGACCATCGATCACCGCCCGGCCTTGCTTGCCCGAACCACCGTGGGACTGCTGGATCTTCACGCTGTCGTCCGGGTGCGCTTTCTTCCAGAAACTGGCGAATTCGGCGTTGTAATCCTGGTAAAGCTCACGCGTCGGGTCGTAGGACACGTTGAGCAACTCGTAATCCTTGGCGACGGCGGAACCGGCAAAAACAGCACTGGCCAGCGCGGCCAGGGCATAACGACGAATGGACGACATGGTGAAAGCTCCTGGAATTCTGGTTTTCTTATGGCTTCTGGAAATTCGTTTGGCTTGTAGAAAAAGATCGCAGCCTTCGGCAGCTCCTACACTCAGCCCCCCGTAGGCACCGCCGAAGGCTGCGATCTTTTGTCTTTCTTCAAGACGGCTTATGACTCGGTTGCTGCAGGCGGAATTTTTCCTTGCGTTCGATCTGGACCACCTGCGCGTTGTGCACGGTGATTTCCACTGCCCCAAAGCGTAGATCGCGCAACGCGCTCTGGATCTCGCGCAAGATGGTTGCTTCGTCCTGGCCGTCAACGCTACGTAGAGATGCGCTCATGCTGCTGCTCCTTTGAATGAATGCCTGGCAGTGGGCGGCACTGCTTGCGGCGTGGGAGCAATACTAGATAAGTGCGGATATTCTTAAAAAGACTATTTAAGAATTTTTATATAACCAAAGTTACAGAAAGTAGCCGACGTCCTACGGCAGGGGTGGTTAGGGGCTTTTTCCCTGCCAAACCCTCGGATATTTCCTTCAAAACGCCGGGCTGTTCATGAACTAGGCAGCGCTCTATGGCGCGGATAACCTCTGTTCGTCATCGCAAAAAACGGTGACACGGACGTGCAAGTCCGGCGGAGGACACAATTGTCGATGGCTATTCATCGGGCATTTTTTTATGCTCGCGAGTCGTTATGGCAGCTGTGTATGGGAGATCTTCGGGTCTGCCGGGTACTCCGACCGGTCTTGCACACCTATGCATAGCTGCCACCTCTCTCGACTGTGCAAGCGAAGCGGTGTTGGCTCCTGAAAACTTCGGAGTACAACTATGTTCAAGCCATCACCTAATCCGCCGCAAAACGGCCACAAATCCCGCGTCCAAGCGCAGGAAGAAAAAAAGCTCGATGACGCCGCCACCCGCGCCCTCGACTACTACCTCAACCCCAAGCCCGCCTCACCGCCCGAACCCGACAGCACCAAGCTGTTCATCGTCACCCCTCACATCGACACCGAAACCCTGCTCGCCAACGCCTCCGAAGACCTGCTCTCCATCAGCACCATCGCCGCCGACCTGGCTGACGACGTGGATGACTCACGCCGCTGCGTCGCCCTGGCGATCAGCCGCATGGCCGATGGGGTGCAGTTGTTGGTTGAGCGGGCGTTGGATCATTTGGAAACCAAGGAGATGGCGGCACACAGCGCCAAGGGATAGCGCCTACATAGAGGCAAGCTGAGCCGGCGCCATCGCGAGCAAGCTCGCTCCCACAGGGGAATTGGGTTGTCGCGGATACCACAGTCAACCCAAAACAACTGTGGGAGCGAGCTTGCTCGCGATAGCGGAGTGTCAGGCAACAATGATGCAAGCTGAACCGACGCCTTCGCGAGCAAGCTCGCTCCCACAGGGGAAACGCGGTCTCGCCCAGAGCCAGGTCGGCTACTAGGCCGCTTCTTGGCGTCCGTTGTCACGGGACAGGCCCATGGTTACTTTTTTGGCGTCTGAAAAAAGTGACCCGCCGTAAGGGCGGAACCGCCAGTAGCCGTTACCGCAGCAACGGATATGCACTCGACCAACATCAATACCCCTGACGATCAAGCAATAACCGGCACCCGATCCCAATCCAACAGCGCCGCCGCCACGGGCCGGCCAAACCAGTAACCCTGCCCCAGCTCACAAGCCTGGCCAAGCAAAAATGCCGCCTGCTCACGCTGCTCGATGCCTTCGGCGTGCACCTGCATACCCATGCTGTGGGCCAGGGCAATGATCACCCGGACGATCGCCGCGTCATCCTCATCCCACGGCAACCCCGCGACAAAACCCTGATCGATCTTCAGCTTCTGCACCGGCAAACGCTTGAGCCGCAGCAGCGACGAATACCCCGTGCCGAAATCGTCGATGGCCAGCCGCACGCCCAGCTCCCGCAGGCGATGCATCTGCTCCAGCGCCACCTCCGGGTCTTCCATCACCGCGCTTTCCGTTACTTCCAGTTCCAGGCAACCCGGATCCAGGCCCGTGTCATGCAACACCTGGGCGACCTGGTCATACAACTCACGACGGGCAAACAACCGACTCGATACGTTGACAGCGACAAACGACAGCGCCACGCCGGCCTGTTGCCACTGGCACATCTGCCGACAGGCCTGGTCCATGACCCAGGCATCGACCTGGGCAATCAGGCCGGTACGCTCAGCAATGGGAATGAACTCGGCCGGCGACACCAGCCCCCGCGTGGGATGCTCCCATCGCACCAGCGCCTCGACACCGATCAGACGACTGGTCGCCAGGTCGTGGACCGGCTGGTAGTGAACGCGCAACTCCTGTTGCTGCAGCGCGCGACGCAGTTCGAAGGCAATCTCGACCCGCTGCTGGGCGTGGGCCGTGAGTTCTTCGGTGTACAAGGCATAGCCGTCGCGGCCGGCGCTCTTGGCCTTGAACAACGCCGAATCGGCATTGCGCAGCAGTTGCCCGGCGCTCAGGGCATCGCCGGGAAACAGACTGATGCCGATGCTGGCATTGATGAACAATGCGTGGTCATCGAACCGCAGGGGCTCTTTCAAGGCATCGAGGATGCGCCGGGCCAGCGCCGCTGCCTGGCCTGGCTGCGAGCAGTTTTCCACCAGCACCGCAAATTCGTCGCCCCCGAGCCGGGCCAGGGTCACCCCTGGCGCAAAAAGCCCGCGAAACCGCTCGGCCACGCCTTTGAGCAACTCATCGCCCACGTTGTGACCCAGGCTGTCATTGATGTTCTTGAAGTGATCCAGATCCAGCAGCAACAGAGCGCAGCCACGCTTGTGCAATTGCGCTGACGCCAGGGCCTGCTCGGTGCGATCGGAAAACAGCAGGCGGTTGGGCAAGCCTGTCAGCGGGTCATGATGAGCCAGGTAGGCCAGCTCGTGCTCGGAATCCTTGATGGCGCTGATGTCAGAAAACACCGCGACATAATGGCTGACCTCGCCGCTGTCGTCGCGAATGACGCGGATCGTCTGCCATTGCGGGTAGATCTCACCGCTTTTACGCCGATTCCAGATCTCGCCGCTCCACTCCCCCAGGCTGTCCAGGGAGGTAAACATGTCGTGATAGAACTCCGGCCCGTGGCGACCGGACTTGAACAGGCTGGGGCGTTGGCCCAACACTTCGTCCCGCACATAACCGGTGATCGCCATGAAGGCCCGGTTCACGTGCACGATCAGGCCATTGCGGTCGGTTACCAACACCCCTTCGCGGGTGCAATCGAAGACGGCGGCAGCCTGGCGCAGACGCTCGCGATCGGCACCGTGCTCGCCCTTGGCGAAAAATTGCGAGATCCGCGCCCGCGCCAGGAAGATCAACCCGGCGCTGAGCAGGACCCAGGCATAGCCGTTGATCAGCAGCCAGCGTTGCCTGTCAGCGAATTGATCGAAGAAACTGCTCAATAAATAACCAATCAGCTGCAGCCAGACGACTGACAACACAAGGTAAAGCAGCGCTACGCGCATGGCACTGCGTTGATAGGCAGGCATTCGGCCATCCATGTCCCTACAGAGAGGTGGGGATTATAGAGGAAGAAACATTCAGCCACTCTTATCTGAAAGGCCGACTGGTTTTATCTGTCGGGCCGGTGATAATGCAACGGCTGTTTCTATCTTTATCGAGGGCCCTACAGCCTATGTGGTACGAAGGTTTTCTTGGCTTGTCGGCCTGGTCACTGGTGGCAGCTACCCTGCTGATGACCCACGTCACGATCATTGCCGTCACGGTCTACCTGCACCGTTATTCGGCGCACCGCTCCCTGGAGCTCAATGCCGGTCTGAAACATTTCTTCCGTTTCTGGCTGTGGCTGACCACGGCACAGAATACCCGCGAGTGGACCGCCATCCACCGCAAGCACCACGCCAAATGCGAAACCGTCGACGACCCCCACAGCCCGGTCATAAAAGGCTTGTCCACCGTGCTGCGCAAAGGCGCCGAGCTGTATCGCGCCGAGGCGGAAAATCCGGAAACCCTGCGCATCTACGGCAAGAACTGCCCCGACGACTGGATCGAGCGCAACCTCTACAGCCGCTTCCCGCTGCTGGGCGTGGCGATCATGGGCATTATCGACCTGCTGCTGTTCGGCACCATCGGCATCACCATCTGGGCCATCCAGATGATGTGGATTCCCGTGTGGGCTGCCGGCGTGGTCAATGGCCTGGGCCATGCCGTGGGCTACCGCAACTTCGAATGCCGCGACGCGGCGACCAACCTGGTGCCCTGGGGCATCCTGATCGGCGGTGAAGAGCTGCACAACAACCACCACACCTACCCCAACTCGGCCAAGCTGTCGGTACGCAAATGGGAGTTCGACCTGGGCTGGGCCTGGATCCGGGTGTTCAGTTTCCTGCGCCTGGCCAAGGTCCAGCGGGTTGCGCCGATCGCCCACCGGGTCGAAGGCAAGGGCCACCTGGACATGGACACGGCCATGGCGATCCTCAACAACCGTTTCCAGATCATGGCGCAGTACCGCCGGCTGGTCATAGCGCCACTGGTCAAGCAGGAACTGGAAAAGGTCGATCACTCGGTGCGTCACCAGTTCCACCGGGCCAAGCGCCTGCTGTCGCGGGAAACCAGCCTGCTGGACGACCGTCACCACGTGCGCATCCAGAACATGCTCGAACACAGCCAGGCGCTGAAGGTGATCTACGAGAAACGCCTGGCCTTGCAGCAGATCTGGGTCAAGACCAGCAGCAACGGCCACGACATGCTCGCCGCCATCAAGGAATGGGTCCACGAGGCCGAGGCCAGCGGCATCCAGTCCCTGCGGGACTTCGCCGACCAGCTCAAGACCTACTCGCTACGGCCTGCCACGGCCCTGTAGGAGCTGCCGAAGGCTGCGATCTTTTGATCTTTCGCTTGAGATTCAAGCGTCAGGGGAAAGATCGCAGCCTCGCTCCGCTCGACAGCTCCTACAGGCCCAGTGGGGGCAATCTCTGGCCACAAGTTCAGCCCCCATAATTCAACTCGCTAAATCCCCCGCCCTTCGTCGCCTGAAAAGGAACTTCGCCCCAAATCCCCTATCTCAAAGAGCACTTCGCCATCCAGGCGGGTTTTGGAGAAAGCGCGTGCGAACCAACAGCAGTGCATGCTCTTTGAGATTTGTGCCGATGGTCGACAAGAACCTACAGGATTACTCCCTACCTCATTGGCCCGAGGCAGCCCAGACACTCATGGCGCTGATGCATGCCCAGGGTGAAGTGGCGCGCCTGAGCGAGCGTGAGCAGCTGTTCAGCTCGTTGCTGGTCAGCGTCAATGCCGTGCTGTGGGCGTTCAACTGGGAAACCCGCCAAGTGCTGTATGTCAGCCCCGCCTACGAGCGGATCTTCGGCCGCCCAGCCGGCCTGGTCCTGGCTGACTTCAACGAATGGCGCGACGCAATCTACCCCGACGACCTGGAATACGCCGAACGCAGCCTGGCCGAAGTATTGGTCAAAGGCGCCGTCGAAGACCGTGAATACCGCATCATCGCCGGCAACGGCCAGATCCGCTGGCTGAGCGACAAATGCTTCATCAACCGCAAGGCCGAGCCAGGGCAACCGGTGATTGTGGTGGGCATTGCCGAAGACATCACCGAAAAGAAGCTGCTGGAAAGCGAACTGCAGCGCCTGGCGACCACCGACGTGCTGACCCAAAGCAGCAATCGCCGGCATTTCTTCGAATGCGCCCACCGTGAATTCGAGCAGGCACGGCTACAAGGCATGCCCATGGCGTTCCTGTTGCTCGACATCGATGACTTCAAGGTGATCAACGACACCTACGGCCACCAGGAAGGCGATACCGTGTTGCAGAGAATCGCCGAAAGCGGGCGGTCCGTGCTCCGGCGCGGTGACCTGTTCGGGCGAATCGGCGGCGAAGAGTTCGCCGCGGTGTTCCCCGGCTGCGCCCCGGACATGGCGCTGCAAGTGGCCGAGCGGTTGCAACGGGAGATCCAGCGCCTGGCCTTCCGCAGCGGGGAACGGGGCTTCGGTATTACCGTCAGCCAGGGCCTGACCGGCATCACGGCCGACGACCAGAGCCTCGACAGCCTGTTCGCCCGCGCCGACGCGGCCATGTACGAAGCCAAGCGCCAGGGCAAGAACCGCATCATCGCGGCTTGAGTGAGTTGTCCCGCCACTGAACCCCTGTGGGAGCAAGGCTTGCCCGCGATAGCAGCGCCTCGGTGTCCACTTGAACCCGAGTTGCCTGCATCGCGAGCAAGCTTTGCTCCCACAAAGCTCGCTCCCACAGGGGGGTTAGGTGGTGGTGCTACTTGCGGCGCAACCGCATCAACTCCGGCAAGCCGATCTTCAGCAACCGTGCCGTGCGCCCCCGGGCCAGCTCTTCAAGTCCTTCATGCTCGGTCAGGTGGGCCATCTGCGCCGCCATGTTCATCACCAGTGCCTCGCGGGAATAAACCCCACCACCCAGGCTATAGGCTGCCGCGATCAACTCACGCAGCTCCAGCGGCAGGCGCCAGCGAGTGCGCAGCGCCGAGCCGAAACCGGCGCCGTATTGATCTAGGCAACTCCCTACTTCCTCCAACTCATCCAACTCGCCACCCGCCTGGGTCCACTCCTCCAGGCAACGCAACAGCGCCAGGTCTCCCAGGCGGTGTAACAGCCCCGCGCAGTAACAACGCTCCGGTTCCAGATCCAGTAGCCGCGCCAGGATCCGGGCGTACTCGGCGGTGTGCAGCGACAATTCCCAGTAGCGCTTGGCATAGTCCGCCAGACAGGGAACGGTGAGCCGGGCGCAGCGCTTGAGGGTCAGGCCGAGGATCAGGTTCATGCTTTGCCCGGTGCCGAGCTGGTGCAGCGCCTGGGCCACGGTCTGCACCGGGCCGCCGCCCTGATGCTGGGCAGCGCTGTTGGCCGCCGCAATCAGCACCCCAGTGATTTGCGGGTCGGTACGAATCTCTTCTTCCAGCAGCTTCAGATCCAGGCCAGCGGGGTTGAGGCAGCGCTTGACTGCCACCTGCACATCGGTCATCAGCGGCGCGCCTTCGGACAGATCACGCCGACGCTCCAGAAAAGCTATCAGGGTCAACCCCGGCCCCGGAACCGGCGCATCGTTGGAGGTTTCTTCACCGCCCACCAACAACCCCTGCAAACGCTGGGTCAGGTTCTCCCGGTTCAAGGGTTTGGTCAGATACGCGGTCGGCGCCAGCGGCAAGACCTCGCGCACGCTGGCGCTGTCGTTGCGTCGGCTCATCAGGATGAACGGCAACGGCGGGGTGCGATGCTGCTGGCGAAGGCCACGCAGAATCGCCAGGCCATCAACCCCCGGCAGCTCCCAATCGGCGATCACCAGATCGTAGGGATGCTTCGCCAGCAAATCCAAAGCCTCTTTGCCGTCGCCACAAGTGTCCACCCGAGCATCGCAGCGCACACCCGACAACACCTGCTCAAGCAGCTCACGGGACGCCGGATCGGCCTCGGCGATCAACACACGCGGTACAGCGGGTAAATCCACAGCAGTCATGCAGCATGCTCCCTTGCCATACTTGCACCTTAGACCTTGGTGGCCGTTCCAGACAGCTCAAAATCCACCGGGCAGGTTCGCACACATGAAAAAACCCGCCAGAAGGCGGGTTTTTGTGGATCAGCGCACAACCGTCACTCAGAGTTCGGAGAAGCACTCTTCGAGGATCGCCAGGCCTTTGTCCAGTTGCTCGTCCGGCGCGGTCAGCGGCACCAGCACCCGCAGTACGTTGCCGTAGGTGCCGCAGGACAGCAGGATCAGGCCCTTGTCGCGCGCCTTGGCCACGATTTGGGCTACCGCTGCCGCGTTCGGCTTGTGGGAGTCACCGTTTTCGAACAGCTCCACGGCGATCATCGCGCCCAGGGCACGCACGTCACCGATGACCGGGTACTTCTTCTGGATCGCCTTGAGGCCGGTCACCAGACGCTCGCCCACCGCCTTGCAGCGGTCCAGCAGGTGTTCTTCTTCGAACACTTCCATTACCGCCAACGCCGCCGCACAGGCGATCGGGCTACCGGCGTAGGTGCCACCCAGGCCACCCGGCGCGATGGCATCCATGTACTCGGCCTTGCCGCACACACCGGCCAACGGGAAGCCGCCAGCGATGGATTTGGCGAAGGTGGTCAGGTCGGCGGCAACGCCCATCTGCTCCATGGCGAAGAAGGTGCCGGTACGGCCGGCACCGGTCTGCACTTCGTCAGCGATCAGCAGGATGCCGTGCTGGTCGCACAAAGCGCGCAGGCGCTTCATGAATTCCTTGGGTGCTACGTAGAAACCACCTTCGCCCTGTACCGGCTCGATGATGATTGCCGCGATGTCACGCGGCTCGGCGTCGTTCTTGAAGATACGCTCGATGCTGGCGATGGAGTCGTCGATGCTCACGCCGTGCAGTTCGTTCGGGTAAAGCGCGCGGAAGATGCCGCCGGGCATCAGGCCCATGCCGGCCGAGTACGGCACGACTTTACCGGTCAGGCCCAAGGTCATCATGGTGCGACCGTGGTAAGCACCGGTGAAGGCGATCACACCGGCACGGCCCGTGGCGGCGCGGGCGATTTTCACGGCGTTTTCCACCGCTTCCGAACCGGTGGTCACCAGCAGGGTTTTCTTGGCGAAATCACCCGGCACCTTGGCGTTGATTTTTTCGCACAGTTCCACGTAGGGCTCGTAGGCCAGGACCTGGAAGCAGGTGTGGGTCAGCTTGTTCAGCTGCTCGGTCACGGCGGCGATGATTTTCGGGTGTACGTGGCCGGTGTTCAGCACGGCGATGCCGCCGGCGAAGTCGATGAATTCACGACCTTCAACGTCGGTTACCGTGGCGTTCTTCGCCGATTCGGCAAAGATCGGGTGAATCTGGCCAACACCGCGTGGAACAGCGGCGGTACGGCGGGCCATCAAGTCAGCGTTAGTCTTGCTCATTACAGTCCTCATTCGCCGCTCATCGGTCGGCGTGGCTCAAGGAATACATGGCGGGGAGGCAACTGCGACAGCATGCGATGATCGACTGCCGCAGCGTTCCGGCCACAAGAAACAGAACGGGTAAAACGCGCAAAGGGACAGCGCTCTCGTGCCCTTTGCGCTTGAAGCAGATCAGATACCCAGGCAGAGGTATTTGATTTCCAGGTAATCCTCGATGCCGTACTTGGAGCCTTCACGGCCCAGGCCCGAAGCCTTGATGCCGCCGAATGGCGCGACTTCGTTGGAAATCAACCCGGTGTTGACGCCGACCATGCCGTATTCCAGGGCTTCGGCCACACGGAACACACGGCCCAGGTCGCGAGCATAGAAGTACGAGGCCAGGCCGAACTCGGTGTCGTTGGACATCGCGATCACTTCGGCTTCGTCTTTGAAACGGAACAGCGGTGCCAGCGGGCCGAAGGTTTCTTCTTTCGCCACTGCAGCGTTCTTCGGCACGTTGGTCAGGATGGTCGGCTCGAAGAAGTTGCCTTCCATTGCCTTGCCGCCCGACAGCACGGTCGCGCCTTTGCTGACGGCATCAGCGATGTGTTCCTGCACCTTGGCGACCGCTTTGCCGTCGATCAAGGGACCGGTGGTGGTGCCATCGTCCAGGCCGTTGCCGATCTTGAGCTTGGCCACCGCCACTTTCAGTTTTTCGGCAAACGCGTCGTACACCGAATCCTGGATGTACAGGCGGTTGGCGCAGACGCAGGTCTGGCCGTTGTTGCGGTATTTGGAAATGATCGCGCCTTCGACGGCCTTATCCAGGTCCGCGTCGTCGAACACGATGAACGGCGCGTTGCCGCCCAGTTCCAGGGAGACTTTCTTGATGTCCTTGGCACATTCGGCCATCAACTGGCGACCGATCTCGGTCGAGCCGGTGAACGACAGCTTGCGCACGATCGGGTTGCTGGTCAGCTCGCCACCGATGTCGCCGGCGCTACCGGTGACCACGCTCAGCACGCCTTGCGGGATCCCGGCACGGTGCGCCAGTTCCACGAGGGCCAGGGCCGAGAACGGGGTTTGCGAAGCTGGCTTGATGACCATGGTGCAACCGGCAGCCAGGGCCGGGCCGGCCTTGCGGGTGATCATCGCGGCCGGGAAGTTCCACGGGGTAATGGCTGCGGTCACGCCGATCGGCTGCTTGATCACGATCAGGCGTTTGTCGGGTTGGTGGCCGGGAATCACGTCACCGTAGATGCGCTTGGCTTCTTCGGCAAACCATTCGATGAACGAGGCGGCGTAGACGATTTCGCCCTTGGCTTCGGCCAGTGGCTTGCCTTGTTCCAGGGTCATCAGGCGACCGAGGTCGTCCTGGTTTTCGATCAGCAATTCGTACCAGCGGCGCAGCTTGTTGGCGCGCTCCTTGGCGGTCAGTGCACGCCAGGCCGGCAGTGCCTTGTCGGCGGCTTCAATCGCCCGGCGGGTTTCGGCGGCGCCCATTTTCGGCACAGTGCCCAGCACTTCGCCCGTTGCCGGGTTGGTGACCTTGATCGTCTGACCATTGTCCGCATCGACCCAAGCGCCATCGATAAAGGCTTGTTGGCGGAACAACTGGGTGTCTTTAAGCTGCATGTCGGCTTTCCTTAACAGCACCGCGCACGCGCGGAGCGAATTAGATTTGTAGAAAGGCGCCTCGGGGGCTGCCGTCAGGGAAATCATTCACCGGGCTGAAGCACAGAAATAACGCACAAAAGCACAGACGTGCGGTTCAGCACCCAGACAAGAGCGTTTGAAATCTCAAACGAATCCTAGGGCCGATAGGGGTGAAGGACAATAGGCTGTTCGAAAAAAAGAACGAAAAAAACGAATTTGCCCGTTTTTTCTGATCAGCGTAGCCGATGCCCGCCCAGCCTTATGAAAACACCGGCAAATCAGCAGCATGGACGCCCGCGATGCATATGAGTATCATGGCGCCCGCGTCGCACCAGTAGCTCAGCTGGATAGAGTACTGCCCTCCGAAGGCAGGGGTCGTGGGTTCGAATCCCGCCTGGTGCACCATCTTCAGAATCAAAAGCCCCAGGTCGCAAGGCCTGGGGCTTTTTTGTGGGCGCTGATCTTACTCAACGCTTGCGCAACGCCTCCAACCGCGCCGGCAAGTCCTCCTCGGGAAAGCGCTGATGCAGCGCCAGCAGCTTTTCATCAGCAGCCTTGCTCTCACCCGCCTCACGCAAACGCAGGATTTCCAGCAAGCCTTGCTCCAACGATGGCAGTGCAGCGGGCGCGGGTTTGCTCATTTTCGCCGCCGACTTTTCCGCAAGGGCCTGGTCAGGGCTTGCCGGGGCTCGGGCCAGTTCGCCCTGGGGCGCCATGCGGATGATCGGTGCGGGAGCGGGCATCGCCGGCGGCGGTGCAGCGGCAACGGCGGGCGCTTGCCGATCGGCGGAAAACTCCATCGAGGCGGGTGCGGACAGTTCGTCGTGGGTCACGGGCGAACGCAGTACCAGGCCGATCATCAGCGCCACGCCGGCGACCGTGGCGAATGCCATTTGCCAGCGCGGCCGTTGGCAGGCCTGTAGCCAGCGCTGCCACAGGCTTGGCGCGGGCGTCGGGGCTTCACGGCGGGCAGCGGCCAGGATGAAGGCGTCCAGGGAGGCCGGCGGCTCGGCGCTGGCGTGTTGGCGGAAGTGCTCGATCAGCACTTCATCGTCGGGGGCCGGGGTGTTTTTGGGGTCGATCATGCGGGTACCTCCTCGGCCAGCAGGCGATGCAATTTCTGCTGGGCGTAACGCAAGCGGCTCTTGACCGTTTCCAGCGGGGCGCCGGTCAAGGCGGCAATCTGTGGCAGCTCCAGGTCGCCGTGCAGGCGCAGCAGGAAGACTTCCCGCTGATCTTCGGGCAAAGCCTGCAATGCAGCGTCGAGACGCGCCTGGTCTCGACTCAGGGTCAACTGTCGCTCAGGGCTGCTGGTGTCGTCGGGTTGGACGTGAAGCTGCTCGTCGTAGCTGTCGTGCAACGGGTTGTGGACACCATGCTTGCGCCAGTGGTCGATCAAGCGGTTGCGGGCAATCTGGAACAGCCAGGTGCGAAAACTCGCCCGGCCTTGTGGCTGGGTGGTGCTGCGAATCAGGCTGAGCCAAGTGTCTTGGAACACTTCTTCGGCCAGTTCGGCCTTGTTGCTCAAGGACACCAGGAAACGGTAGAGCCCTTGCCGATGGCGGGCGTAGAGGACTTCGAAAGAAGCCCCGTCGCCATTGCGGTAGCGGGCCAGCAGCGATTCGTCGCTGGGATAATCAAGCGCAGCGGGCATGTGAGTGACGAACTCCTTTGCGGTCAACACAGTTCTGGCAGGCGACAAGAGAATACTGTGGGAGCGAGCCTGCTCCGGGCGGCGATCCGACGATGACGTCGGATCAGTCAATGATGATGCTGATCGATCCACCGCCATCGCGAGCAAGCTCGCTCCCACATTTTGGTCCTCGTTGTGCTCGGGATCAGCGCTTGGCCGCGGGCTCGAGACTCTGGGCCAGTTCCACCAACTGCACGAACTCGGCACGCAGCCCGAACGGGTCATCACCACGGGCCGAGCGCGCCAATTGCGCAGTGTCCTTCAAGCTCATCGTCCCAGTGTAACGCCCATCACCCTTGAGCTGCTGGGCGAAGGCCGCCACGGCAGCCGAGAAACGCAGGTCATCGCTGGCCTTGTGTTCGTCCTGCACGCCCGCAATCGGATGCTCGATCAATCGACTGCTACCGCCCTCAGCGGGTTTGTAGCGTACGCGCAACATCGCCAATTCGCCTGATTTACCCTCCGATTGGGGCTTGCTGGCATAGCGCAGCGGCTCCAACCAGCCCGGTTGGCCTTTCGGGACAATTTCATACAAGGCCGTCACCGTATGCCCGGCGCCGATCTCGCCCGCATCGACCTTGTCGTTGTTGAAATCCTCACGCTTCAACGCGCGGTTCTCATAACCGAGCAGGCGATATTCGCTGACCTGGGCAGGGTTGAACTCCACCTGCAATTTCACGTCCCGCGCCACCACCGCCAGGGTGGAGCTGAGTTGGTCGACCAGGACTTTGCGCGCTTCGAGCAGGTTGTCGATGTAGGCGTAGTTGCCGTCACCAGCATCGGCCAATTGCTCCATCAGGTGTTCATTGTAGTTATCCACACCGAAGCCCAGCGTCGTCAGGGAAACGCCGCTTTTACGCTGGTCTACCGCCATCTGCTTGAGGCTGTCGAAATCGCTGATGCCTACGTTGAAATCGCCATCGGTGGCCAGCAGGATGCGGTTGATGCCTTTGTCGATAAAGCTCTCCCGAGCCATCTGGTAGGCCAGTTCGATACCCGAGGCGCCCGCGGTGGAACCACCGGCGTCGAGTTGGTCGATGGCGTTGCGGATTGTCACCTTGTCGCGCCCCGAAGTGGGCTTGAGCACCACCCGGGATTCGCCGGCATAGACCACCAGGGATACCCGGTCCTGATCGCGCAATTGGTCCACCAGCAATTTCAGCGTGCTCTTGACCAGCGGCAGGCCTTCGCGACGGTCCATGGAACCGGAAACATCCACCAGGAACACCAGGTTGGCCGGAGCCAGATCCGCCACAGCACGGTCGCTGGCCTTGATGCCGATGCGCAACAAGCGGGTGTGAGGGTTCCACGGCGATGGTGCCACCTCGGTGGTCACACCAAAGGGTGAACCGTCGGTGGGCAGGGCATAGCTATACGGAAAATAATTGACCATTTCCTCCAGTCGCACGGCACCTTCGGGCGGCAGGCTGCCTTGATTGAGCAAACGTCGCACATTGGCATAGCTGCCGGTGTCGACATCCACGCTGAAGGTCGAGACCGGCGTTTCGGCGACGCTATGGATGGGGTTGTCCGGCAGTTTTTCGTACTGCTCGCGCGGCTCAGTGCGGTAACTCCCGGCGATGGCATCGTTCGCCACGCTAGGTGCGGGCATCGATGCCGGCTTCATGAGCATGCGCTTGACCGTCGACTGGCGCACTTCGGCGATCTCGCCTTGCGGTACGACGCTAGGCGCCACGGCTACCGGCTCGGACGGCTTGGCAGCCTCCCGAGACGAAGACAACCCACAACCGGCCAACGCCACCAGCAAAGTCACGGCGAAGCCTTGGGCAGCAGGACGCATAAAGGGAAGTGGACGGGACATGGGCTGAACCTCGTGAATGAATGATCCGTTCACAGAGTCAGACGCAGGGCGCATGGGGTTCGGGTTAACGACCAAAAGATTTTTTTGATGTGCTGAAAAGACTGCGCCGGCCACCCCAGAGTGGCCAGGCCGTTACCGCGATTGGAGCAATCGCCAGCACGTTGCAGCAGGCATTGTTAGCGGGACGGAATGCCCCGCAGATCATCGGCGATGAAGCCGCTCAAATGACTGGTGTAATAGTCTTCGACATCGGAGTTGCCTCTGTTCGTCAGCGCCCCCGTCATGCCTTTCAGGACCTCAAGTTGCCCGATCGCCCCACCCGGCATCAGCCCCTGGCGGGCCTGGGCAAAGTGCAGCACTTCGACACCGGCCTTCTTCACCTTGACCTGATAATTGAAATCGACACTGGCCAGGTACGTACCGTCGGCGACGATCTTGTTCATGAAACCACCTTGGGTGTCTTGAATACGGCGCGCATAGACGGCGTTGACGTCCAGCAGATAGTCAGCGGTTTCCTTGCTGGAGGCATAACGATTGCCGTCGAGCAGGCGGACGATCAGGTCGGTGTGTAACTGGTCACGGACTTTTTCGTCGGGCAGGAAGCGTTCGTTTTTGCCGACGACTTCAACGTTGAACGTGTCGATCCAATAGGTGGCGGTCTCGGGGATCGCCACTGGCGCAGGGGAAATGTAGTAATCAGGCTTGGAAGCACAACCTGCCATAAGGCAGAGGGCCAGCAACAGGGTAAAAACTCGCATGTTTGAATTCGTCCTTGAGAGGTAGCGGCATAATGGCGGCTGCATTCTACGGCGTTTGAACACGCGCTCAAGTTGTTTGGCCCTGACGAAGTGCGGTCCCGTCTCACTCGATCCCAATGTCCACTACCGTTTTCCCCGCCCCACGCCCCTCGGCGACCTGGGCAAAGGCCTCATTGACTTGCTCCAGGCCAAACCGACGCTGATCCAGCTTGATCCGCAGCTGCCCTGACTCAACCAGAGCGGCGGCCTCCCGCAAGATCTGACCATGATGCTCGCGCCCCTTGCCCGTCAGCAGCGGCATCAACGTAAACACCCCGGAATAGCTCGCCCCTCGGAACGACAACGGCGCAAGGCTGTGCTGGCCCCAGCCGAGGCAACTGAGCACATGGCCGGTGTAGGTCTTGACCGCGTTGAAAGACGCATCCAGGGTCGGGCCGCCCACGGTGTCGTAGACGATGTCGAAGCCTTCGCCATCGGTGTACAGGCCCACGTAGCTGTCGGTGTCCTGGGTCCGGTAGTCGATGGCTGACGCGCCCAGTTCGCGGATGAAATCCAGGCTGTTGGCTGAGCCAGTGGCGTAGACCTCGGCGCCCCGGGCCTTGGCGATTTGCACGGCCATTTGACCGACACCACCCGCCCCACCATGTATCAACACCTGTTGCCCGGCCCGGACGTTGGCGCGATCGACCAAGCCTTCCCAGGCCGTGATGAAGGCCAGAGGCAAGGCGGCCGCTTCGCGCATGCTCAGTGAGCCGGGCTTGAGCGTTATCAGGCGGGCATCGACCGCGATGTATTCGGCCAGCGCGCCTTGGGCACCGCCGATCCCGCCGGCCATGCCGAACACCTCGTCACCAGGTGCAAAGTCATTCACGCCCTCTCCCCGTTCAACCACCGTCCCGGCCAGGTCAATCCCCAATACGGCGGGCAGCGGCTGGCGTGCGTGGGCCCCGCCTCCCGCCGCGATCTTGGTGTCCAGCGGGTTGATTCCGGCGGCATGCACCTTGATCAATACCTGGCCTTTGCCGGGAATGGGCCGGGAGATGGAACGGACAATCAGCGCAGCCTGAGCGGTTTCGGCAACGGCGGCGGACATGGTGTTGTTCATGACGGTAAACCTCCAATGAGTGGGCAGGTTCATAGTGCGAGGGAAGACGCATTCCGATAAGTGAGCAACAATGGATAGGATTTATTCCAGGCAGAGGCTAAATCCTGATGGATCTGTTCGACGCAATGCAGGTGTTCGTGCGGGTGGTGGAGCGCGGCTCGTTCTCGGCCGTCGCCAGGGAACTGAACCTGGGCCAACCGGCGGTGAGCAAACAGATCCGCGCGTTGGAGCAACACCTGGGCGGGGCGCTGTTTGCCCGCAGCACCCGCCATCTCGCGCTGACCGATCAGGGGCAGCGCTTCTACGCCGAAAGCAAGGACATACTCGCCAGCCTGGACGCGGCACGGCTCAGTTTCGCCAGTGGCCAGGAACAGATCGCCGGCCTTCTGCGCGTGGCGGCGCCCGTCAGTTTCGGCCGCTTGTGCATTGCGCCGTTGGTGGGCGAGTTCCTCGCGCGTCACCCACAGCTTCGGATCGACTTGAGGCTAAGCGATCAGAACGAGGATGTGTTGAAGGAGAACATCGACCTGGCCATTCGCATCGGCGTGGTAAAAAGCGAAGGGCTGGTAGCGATTTCCCTCGGCGACAGCCCGCGCCGGGTGTACGCCTCCCCCGCCTATCTGCAACAGCATGGCACGCCCCTCGCACCGGCTGACCTGGTCGGCCATAACTGTCTGGCGTTCACGCTGCTGGAGCACTACGACGTCTGGCGGTTCGACCAGGATGGCCGACAGCACAGCGTCTCGATCAAGGGCAACGTTACCTGCAACAGCAGCGAGGCAATCCGGGAAATGGTGCTGTCGGGGCTGGGCGTTTCGCTGTCACCGCAGTGGTTGTTCGCTGCCGATATTCGCCAGGGAACCGTCTGCACCGTGCTTGCCGATTACCAGCCGCTGGCGCTTCCCGTCAGCGCCGTGTTCAGTCACGATCGACGCCGCTCGGCACGCACCCGGGCCTTTGTGGATTTTTTGCGCGAGCGTCTTTGAACAGCCGGATCAGGATCCACAGGCCAATGACGGTTGCGCAGCTTTCCCATGGCGCCCTGGAAAATACGCCGCCGCAGCCACGCCCACCGCCCCCATCACCCCGCAATAGGCCACGCACACCCATGGGCTCCACGGCACCAGTGCTATCAGCATCAGCGGTGTCATGCTGGCCCACAGGGCATAGGCGATGTTGTAGGTGAGCGAGATACCGGACACGCGGATCTTCGGTGGGAACAGGCTGACCATCACCGAAGGCACCGCACCGACCACGCCGCAACCCAGCCCGGCCACGGCGTAGGCCAGGCCCAGCCAGGCGCTGCCGCTGATCAGGCTGGCGTAGAGCACGGCAATGCCCACAGGCAGCAGCAGGCTGTAGAGCATGACGGTGCGCCAGGCGCCGATGCGGTCGACGATGAGGCCGGCCAGGACGCAGCCGATGTTCAGGAACACGATGCCCAGGCTGCTCAGGGCGAAGGTGTGGCTGGCGGTCATGCCGAAGCTTTTCTGCATCACGGTCGGGGTGATGACCACGAACACCACCACGGCAGAAGTCAGCACGCAGGTCAGGATGGCGGCGGGCAGCAACGCCTGGCGGTGGTCGCGCAGGACCGTGCGCAGCGGCAGTTCCGCAGCACCTTCGCGATTGGCTTGCAGGGCCATGAAGATCGGCGTTTCGCTCAGCCAACGACGCAGCCAGACGCCGATCACGCCAAAAACGCCCCCGAGCAGGAACGGCAGGCGCCAGGCGTAATCGAGAATCTCTGCCGGTGTGTAGATCCGCGCCAGCGCTGTTGCGGTCAAGGCGCCCAGCAAGTAGCCGAAGGTCAGGCCGGCCTGGAGGAAACCCAGGGCATAGCCGCGATGATGCAGCGGCGCATGTTCAGCCACGAACACCCAGGCGCTGGGCACCTCGCCGCCCACCGCCGCACCCTGGAGGATACGCAGCGCCAGCAACAGCAACGGTGCGAAATAACCGATTTGCGCGTAGGTCGGCATCACGCCGATGAGCAGGCACGGCAAGGCCATCATCAGGATGCTCAGGCTGAACACGCGCTTGCGCCCCAGGCGATCGGCGAAGTGCGCCATGAGAATGCCGCCCAGGGGCCGGGCCAGGTAGCCGGTGGCGAAAATCCCGAAGCTTTGCAGCAAGCGCAGCCAATCGGGCATTTCCGGCGGAAAGAACAACTGGCTGAGGGTCAGGGCGAAGAAGACGAAGATGATGAAATCGTAGATCTCCAGCGCGCCTCCCAAGGCGGCCAGGCCCAGGGTCTTGTAATCGGATCGGCTGAATCGGTCACCGGGTAGAACAGGGGTGGCAGTCATAGGCAGATTTGAACGATAAGTTTGAGAGAGGGCGACGGCTCAGTCGTCGCGATCATTAATCACCGGTTCAACCGGTGGCTGGCCTGGCTCGGCGTCTTCGGCCTCGTCGACAGGCAGGAAATCCTTGCGGCTCTGGGCGATGGCCCGGCGCATCTCGTCGCCCTTGGTGGGGCAGTTCAGGAGGCGGGCGATGCCGTCGGGTTTCTGCGTCATCGCCATCCTCCGGCATGAGTGAACAGGGACTCGATAGTGCTCGCTTTTGGCGCGTGATGCCAATGTTGTGTCGGAGCGTCAGCGCCATTGTGGGGGGCTGCGTCGCAGCCCAGTGGGAGCAAGCTCCCTCGCCACAGGGGGTTTGTGCTGTTCGGGTCAGCGGTGGTAGCGGCGCACTACGCTGCTGTTGCGCAGGACGTGACCTTTGATTTTTTCCATCAGTTGGGCGCGTGTGAGGTCGGCGGGCAGGGCTTCCGGCGGCATGTCCAGGGCGAAAAGCTGGATCAGGTAGTGGTGAGCGCTGTCGCCGACAGGCGGGCAAGGGCCGATGTAGCCGTGGGTGTTCTTGCTGTTGATACCGCTCATGCCTTCCAGCGAGGACTTGGTGCCGGCGCCCGCCGGAATCTGCCGCGTGGTGGCCTTGATGCCGTAGTGGATCCAGTGGTCGACACCCTGGCCCCTTTGGCCGTCCGGGTCCAACATGACGATGGCGTAGCTGAGGGTGCCGGGCGGGCCGGCGTTCCAGCTCAAGGCCGGAGAAATGTTCTTGCCACCACAGGTGTTGGCATCACTGGCTGCTGCCGCCGTGAAGAGGCGGTCGTCCGACACGCCGGGGATGCTGAGGGTAAAACGCTCCTCGGCCTGGACAGCCCCTTGTGCGCACAGCACCAGGGCGACGGCCGCCAGCCAAGGGGAGAGAGAGTTCAATCGGGTCATACCGGGGCACCTTGTGCGTGTCTGGCCATGGACGGCCTGCGAACTATAGCCGCAGCTTCGCCAAGGTTGCAGTGACAATTATGCTGAAACTCGTTCCGGCCCTGCGACTCCAAAGGGAAACGCCTGCCGGAGAATGACCATGTCTCTGCATCAAGTCGCCCGTTTCGCCGACGTTCGTGAAGACCGCGGCCTCGAAGTCAAAATCGACGACACACCCATCCTGCTGTTGCGCTCCGGCGATCAGGTGCGCGCCTTCCAGGGCAAATGCCCGCATGCCGGCGCACCACTGGCCAAGGGCGCGGTGTGCCACGGAAGGCTGATTTGCCCGTGGCACAAGGCCGCGTTCCGGGCTGAGGACGGCGCCCTGTGCGAACCGCCGGCCCTCGACAGCCTGGCGCGCTATCACGTCGAGGTGCGGGAGGGTGACGTCTGGGTCGACGATCAACCACTGCCAACCGATAAAGTCCCGCCGGCCGATGACGCGCGCACGTTTGTCATCATCGGCGCCGGTGCTGCCGGCACGGCTTGCGCGGCGGCGTTGCGCGAGAAAGGTTTTGGCGGGCGAATCCTGATGATCGACCGCGAAGCCGAAGCCGGCTACGACCGTACGGTGCTGAGCAAGTATGTGTTGGCCGGCGACATGGCGGTCAACGAGACGTCGCCGCTGCGCGATGAAACTTATTTCACCCAGCAACGCATCGAAAGGCTTCACGGCGAGGTCACCCATTTGGACCCCGACGCTCGGCACATCCAACTCGCCGATGGCCGAAGCCTGGACTACGACGCCGCGCTCATCGCCACTGGCGGCGTACCCAAGATGCCAGCGTTGCCCGGCATCGATTTGCCGCAAGTCTTCGTGCTGCGTTCGATCGCCCACGCCCGGCAGATTCTCGACACCGTCCGGCCAGGGCAACAGGCGGTGATCATCGGCGACAGTTTCATCGCCATGGAGGTCGCCTCGTCCCTGCGCAAGCGCGAGCTGAACGTTACGGTCCTGGCCCGGCATCCGGTGCCGTTCGCCGCACAATTGAGCGAGAGCGTCGGCCAGGCCATCCTGGCCCGACACCGGGCCAATGGTGTGGTGTACCGCTCCGACAGCGAAACGGCGCAGATCGAGGGGGCGGGCAAGGTCGAAGCCGTGGTGCTGGACAACGGCCAGCGCGTTGCCGCGGACCTGGTGATCATCGGCGTCGGCGTGCGCCCGGCCACCGAGCCCTTCGCCGCATTGCCAAGGGAACAGGACCAGTCACTGTCCGTTGACGCGGGCATGCGAGTGACTGATGGCTTATGGGCCGTCGGCGATATCGCGACCTTCCCTCTGAACGGCCAGCCCCAGCGCATCGAGCATTGGCGCCTGGCCCAGCAACAGGCGCGCATTGCCGCTGCGAACATGCTCGGCGGCGACGAGCACTATCTGGACGAGCCGTTTTTCTGGACCTATCACTTCGGCAAACGCTACGACTATCTTGGCCACGCCGAGCACTGGGACGAAGTGGAATTCAAGGGCACGCCCGAGCATCCGCCCTTTATTGCCCTGCTGGGCAAGGACGGCCTCGTTGCCGCCGCAGTGGCCTGTGATGAAGGCCGGTCCATGGCGGCGTTGGCCCAGCGCATGAAACAACCATTGCCGGTGGACGAGGCATGGCGGCTGATCCGGGATTTTTCGTCCTAGCCTCAAATCCCCTGTGGGAGCGAGCTTGCTCGCGATAGCGCCGGCGCGGCTTGCATCAATGCACGGACTGATCAGCCGGCAAATGGATAACCCGTGGCCGCTCCATTGGCGCCAGGGGCGGTGGCTGCAAGTCGGGGCTGAGCAAGTGGAAGTGCGGTACGACGTGGCTGATGTCGCCGTCCTGGTTGTTGTGAATAGTCTTCGAGCCTGGCTGGCGCAGCGTGTCCAGGCGTTCGTCGGTCAACTTGAAACTGGCGCTCAAGCCCTGGTCATTCACGACCGGGGCCGGCGACCGGCGCTGAGCGAAGCCGCGACTTTTGCGCTGTTGGTAACGCGCCCAGGTAATCAACAGCACCGCGTTGACCAAGGCGATCCAGCCATAGACCTGCAAGGTCCCCAGGGTATCGAATACAGACCCTCCCGGGCGCGGACCGGCCTGGCTCGCGAACAGCGGCCACAGCCCATTGACCAGCAGGTACAACAGCCCCACCCACGCCAGCACGGTGAAAAACGCATCGATGACCACCAGAAAAGGCCGTTGCCGGGTCCTGATAATTTTCATCGGATCACTTCCTCTTCCTGATCATCGAACGGTTTGATACCGCGATCCGGACTGATCCAGCGCGCACGCTTCTGATGCTGCCCGAACAGCACTTTTGGAAAACTCACCAGGGTGGTGAAGAGGCTGATCAGCCAGAACACCAACGGGTACCAGACCACCCAGAACATGATGTGCCACAGGCCTTTTTCGTACCGCCGATCAATCAGGATGCTCACCGCGAATTGCAGCAGGCACACCACCGCCAGCAACAACCCGGTGAAGGCTGGCGGCATGAGGTGATCGACCGCGATGGCCGCCGGCATTTCGACGAATTTGCCGACACCCCAGAAAATCACCGACAGCAGGAACGTGAACGCCCAGCCGGTGGACAGGCAATATTCGAACAACAGCGGCCACAGGTAGCGGTGGCGGTATTGCCAGATGCCACGGATGTTCTTGAACAACACCTCGGCGCCACCCTGGGCCCAGCGCAGCCGTTGCCGCCACAGGCCGCGCAGGGTTTCGGGCATGAGGATCCAGCACAACGCGCGCGGCTCGTAGAAGATGCTCCAGTGATCCAGTTGCAGCTTCCAACTGATGTCGATGTCTTCGGTGATCATGTCCGGGCTCCAGTAGCCAACCCGGTGCAGGGCGGTGCGCCGGAACGCGACGATCACGCCGGACACGGTGAAGATCCGCCCGAACACCCGTTGGGTGCGCTTGATCAGGCCGATGATCGAGGAGAACTCGCCAACCTGGACCCGGCCTATCAGAGTCGAGCGGGTACGGATTCGCGGGTTGCCGGTCACCGCGCCGAGGCGGGCGTTGTCCAGCATAGGCGCCACCAGGTAGGCACAGGTGTTCGGCGCCAGCAGCGCGTCACCGTCGATGCACACCAGGTATTCGCTGCGCGCCGCGATGGCGCCCATGCGCAGGGCCACGGCCTTGCCCTGGTTCTCTGCCAGGTGCAGCACGCGCAGGCGCGGGTCTTCAGCCGCCAGCTGATCGAGCATCTGGGCTGTGTTGTCCTTCGATCCGTCGTTGATGGCGATGACTTCGATGTTCGGGTAATGCTGGCCCAGCGCCGCGTGAATGGTGTCGGCGACGTTATCGCCTTCGTTGAAGCACGGGATCAGGATGCTGATCAGCGGCTCGCCGGCCAAGGGCGGTGGCAAGGTGTCGTCCTTCCACGGCCAGTGGCGCTCCCAGTGCAGCCAGAAATACAGGCCGCCGGCGATCCACAGCCCGGACATGAACAGCGGGTAAAAGAACACGAAGTCCATCAGGAATTGCCCGGTGACCAGGAAGATCAGGCCCAGGGGCACCCCAAGGACGATCGCCAGCACCAGCAGAGCGAGCAGTCTGTCGAGCATGTCAAGGATTCCACTTGTTGGAGAGCGCCGGCCGCACGGTTTTCACAGCGGGCTGGTCTTCGATGAAGTTGTCCGGGTAGTAGCCGAAACTGGTCACGCCTTTGCGCTTGAGGCGCCCCATCCAGTCGGCCAGTTGTTCGCCGCCGATGTCGCTGACCGGCTTGCTGTGCCAGTCCCGGGCCTGCAATTCGAACACCGTGCGCTTGAGCGCGCCGGGGCGAGCCTTGACGGTGTCCACCAGGCGCTCGAGCCAGGGGCCGGATTGCTGGAGGGTCTGCTTTTCCATCAGCGGCATGGCCATCGGTGCCGTCCAGTCATAGGCGCCGAGGAAGTCGTCGAGGTTCTGGGCGAACCAGGCTTCGCTTTCCGGATTGAGCATCGGTTCGGCAAAGATATTGCGCGCGGTGCGCACCTGCGGGCCACGAATCGCCCGGACCTTGGCGGTCAGCTCATGGGTGAAGTCGATCAGGTAGCGGCTCTTGAAGCGGGTCCAGCGTTGCATCGCTGCAGGATCGGCCCGCAGGGCGGCGATGGACGTCGGCAGGCCGTGGGCGGCATAGACCTTCAGGGCTGCGGGGCTGGCATCCTCGAAGTCGGAGAACACCGCGTCGTCATGGTACAAAACGCCGTCCACCGAGCTCATCCGCGCCAGGTCTTGGTAGATCTCGCCGATGACCTTGCGCACGTTCGGGTCGAACGGCGACAAACGCACGTACTGGTCCGGGGCAACGCCAGTCTTGCCGGTTTCCGGATCCCAGCGCTGTACCCGCGAAAGCTTCGCGTCCAGGGCAAAACTGAGCACCGGCATCCAGGCATAGACCTTGGCGTTGGCCCGGGTACGCAACTGCCATGCAACCCGGTCGAACAGGTCGGCGCGTACCGGCAGGTGACGGTTGGGGAAGTACAACGAATGCACGAGGCCGTCGCCTTTCGGGTCGGCGAAGGCTTGCAGGAATACCGTATTGGCGCCCAGGTCGGAAATGCGCTGGACCAGTTGGCCGACATTGGCTTCCTGCTGCACCGGATCCGGGTCGTAGACGTAATCCAGGTCGACATGCACTACGCGCATCGGGTCAATCGTCTGCACGGACACGATGCTTTCGGCGAAATGGGCGCCATCCGGATCGGACGCCACCAGGAAGCGTGGGCCGCTCATCAGGTTGTCCAGGCTGTCGAGACCGTCTTCCAGGGTCAGGGCCAGTTGATAGCCCTCGCTGCCAATCACCTGCAACGCCGTGCCATCAGCTTCACCGTAAGGCCAGACCCAGACGCGCGGGCTGTAGCCGGTGACCTTGCGAATTTTCTCGGAAATGGCCGCCACGTCCTTGCGCAGGCGAGCCTGGAAATCGGCCTCGGTCTCATAACGACCGGTGACGGGGTCGTAGCGCCGGGTGGTCGCGGCAGGTTGCTGGTTGCCTTGCGGGTTGGCGAGCACGCCTTTGTGGTTGGCGTCGGTGTGGGCAGCGATTTCCACCAGGCCCGATTTGGAAACCTCGCGAATCTGCTCCCAGGTCAGGAACTCGGAACGCTTGCGCGGCACCCCGGCGAAATCCACCGTTTGATTCAGCGGCGTATCCACCCAACTGCCGACCGGGGCGAGGATCGCCGGCCAGTTATAGGCACGCAGGATGGGCATGACGCGGGTGTAGAAGCTTGCGTAGCCGTCGTCGAAACTCAGCAGCACTGCGCGCGGCGGCAGCTCCGGCCCGCCGTTGCGGGCGGTGATGATCTGGTCCACCGTGACCGGCTGGTAGTTGTTTTCCCGCAGCCACGCCAATTGTTCGATCAGGCGTTCGGTGCGCACGGCCACCAGCGCCTGGTCCGGGTCACGGTCATCGACATCGTGGTAGGCGATGCCGAGCACATGGTTTTTCGGCCACGGGGCGTCATTGGCCGCCAGCGGGCGCTGTGAGGGCGGCGTGAACGCCGGGGCTTGCTGGGCACAAGCGCTGATCAGCAAGACCCCCAGCAGAAGGATGAATCGCGAAATGACAGGCATCTTCAAACTCTTCTAGAAGCGATAAGTGAGGTCGACAAGCAGGCGCAGATCGCTTTCGCGATCGCCGTCGTAGGGGCGGTTGAGCCAGCTCAGCGCGGCGCCGGCCTCCAGCACGTCGTTCCAGATGAAACGCTGGCCGTAGCTGAGCAATCCCACGGCGGCAGTGCTGTAATCGCGCTGGCTGTAGGTACCGGCACCGACCTGGAACTGCTGGCTCCACGTGGTCTCGTAGCGGCGGTGCAACACGTGATTGACGCTCACGGTCGGCATGACGCTGAAGTCCGATTTCGGATTGAAATAAGGCACTTCGTTGGAACCGCTGTTGCGGCTGGCCCCCACTTCCAGCCCCAGCTCCACTTGCACGCGCGGCGTGCTGTAGATGCCTTCGCGACCGGTCAGCTGGGTTTCGAGGCGGTTGTTGCCATCGCTGAAATGGGACGGGCTGACAGCCAGTCGCCACTCGCGGCTTTCATTGGCCCGCCAGCGTACGAAACCACTACCGCCGTTAGAGCGAATGCCGCTGTTGAGCGCCCGCAACGGGGTATTGGCCGAGAGATAATCCAGGCTCCCGCCGTACTGCCAGTGATCGTCGATGTCCCGGGCCACGGCCAGGCGCGCACCCTGCTTGTCGCCGGAGCCATAGGAATGATTGGAGACCTCGGCCTCCAAGGTCATGTCCCGGGTGCGACGTTCCACGCCCAGGCGCTGCCAGCGGTGGTGGCCGGTGCCTTCCTCGAAATCACCGGTGGCGTAGCCGGCACCGCCGAACAGTCGCCAGTCTTCATCGATGGGCGGACTGTAGAGCAGCGTCTCGATACCAAAATCCCGGCTGCCAGTGACGGCACCGGCGTCACCGTTGCCACCGCCATAGCTCTTGCCGGTATAGGCCTCGATGCGCAGTTCGGCCATGTCGTGTACGTCGCGCTGGCGTTGCAGGCGTTTGACATGGGCGTTTTCCGGATAGCGGGCGACCACGTCGTCGGTCAGTGCATCCATCTGCCGCCATTCCTGCAAATCCATGGCTGCGCGGGCCTGGGCGATTTCCAGGTCACGGTTGCGCGGGATCGTGGCCTCGACTTCCTTGAGCAGGTTTTCCGAACGACGCGGCCAGTCACGGGCCTGGTACAGATCGGCCTGGGCCAGACGCATGCCGGTGTTGCCGGGGCCTTGGTTGACCAGGGTGTCCAGGCGCGCTTCGGCAGAAGGCAGGTCGGCGCCATAAGTGCCAGCCTGGGCGGCGAGTTGCTGGGCATCCATCCATTCATCGTTGGGGTTGCCGATCGGCAGGCCCTTGAGTTCGATGCGCGGGCGCTGGGCTTTCGCCATGTCTTCGGCCAGTGCGCGGGCCTCTTCGGATTTTTCACTTTCCAGCAACGCGTAGTAGAGCGCGGTGCTGTCCTCAAAGCGCTCCGCAGGATCGGCATCCGGCGCCGCGAGTACCTGGCGGTACAGCTCGACGGCGATTTCCGGCTCACGCTGCTCCAGATAGGAAGAAGCCACCCAACGCAGGGCATACGTGGGAATGCTCACACCCTCGGCGATCAGCTTCTGGTATTCGGCAATCACTTCCGCCCGACGGGCGCGGGCATTGAGAGCGCCCATGCGATCGATGCGCCAACGGAGTACGTCGTCATGGGCCTCGGCCACCGGGGTCCAGGTGGCGAGCAACTTGTCGTAGTCGGCCAGGGCACGGTCGGCAATGACGAAGCGCTCTTGTTCACTGCGGCTGGTCATGTCCGCCAGGCGCACCCGCTCGGCGGCCACGTCACCCTCCAGGCGGCGCTGCACGCCACGGTCGATCAACCCCGGCTGCAGACGCGCCAGACGCAGCGCCGGCTCGGGCAGCCGAGCGCGTTGCAGGGCGTAGATGTATTCGCGTGCAATCTCTGGGCTGTTGCCCGCGCGGGTGAAGGCCTGGTCGTATTCGAACAGCGCTTCGTGGGGGCTGTTGGCGCGGGTCAGGGCATACCCCAGTGCCAGTCGACGCATCGGATCTGTCGGTTTGGCGGCGACCATGGCCTTGGCGCGGGTGACGGCTTCGTCGGGCTGACCGCCGTCGGCCTGGGTCAAGGCCAGGCCTAGTTGCAGGTCGGGGTTCTGGGGATCGATCACCAAGGCCTGGCGGTACAGCTCGGCTGCCGGATCCCAACGCTTGAGGTTTCGATAGGCGCGAGCTGTAGCGGTCAGCGCCTGGACAGGCAGCGCTCGATGGCGGCCCTGGGTCTCATAGATCGTCACCACCTCGGCATCGAGGCCAGCCCAACTGGCGATCTGCAGGTGGTCGCTGATCTGCGCAGTGCTGGCCTGGCCAGCCGGCACCTGGCGCAACGCAGCCAGCGCAGGCGTGTAATGGCCTGCACGGGCATCGAGCACCATCTGGTCATAGGCGGTATCGGCAAACGCCAGCATCGGCCAGCACAGTTGGCTGCACAGCGCTACGCGAAACAACGGGCGCAAACCACGTTGAATAAAAGGACCCACAGTACGCGGCATTCGTCAGCATCCTTACATGGCCAGCCGGGTCGCAGTGCCCCCTTGCCCATCAAACAGGAAGCCGGATCAAAGGAATCCAGCCAAGCTCTAATGGGCCTAGTCTTGCACTCTCGGGCGGGTCATCTTCAGGAACGCCACAATTCTTCAGAATCGCTACAGATTTCGGCGCAGGGCTGATCGATAGGCGTAAAAAAACCCGGCCCATGCGTCATGCACGGGCCGGGTTTGGGGTGTTGCCGAACGCGTTACTGGACGGCGACGCCACCACCCAGCTTGCTCATCACGAATGCCGTGAATTGCTCAACGGTCATCTTCTGGCCGTTGAAATCGACCTGATTGTTGGCGTAGTGCAGCTTGGTGACAACATCGTTGCCTTCAAGCGTTGCCAGTTCCGAACCGACCGCCATGGCGCTGAACATATCGCTGGTGGCAGTGGCCTGATCGGCGATCAACTTGGCATCGGTCTGGCCTTCCATCTGTGCCTGCACGGTCATCAGGTCAACCAGCATCGGCTTGGAAACCTTGATGTTGAAATCCAGCAGGGCGAGCAACTGACGGCCCAACTCATCCGGTGGCAGGTCCATGGACTGCGGCTTGGCCAGATCAACGATCAGGCTGGCACGGCTTTCACCGTTGGCAGTGTTGAAGGACAGGTTTTCCAACGCCACTTGCGGGGCGCCGGCCAGGAGTTTCTCCAAGTCGGCCTTAACCTGTGCTTCTTCAGCTTCGGTCAGGCTCAGCTCTGGCGCCGGCTCACCGGCTGCAGCGGCCTCGGCGGCAGCTTTTTCGTAAGGTTGCAGCTTGGTCTGGTAAATCTGCATCAGCGACATGGTGGCCGGGATGTCCAGATTCTTCAGGCTGACAGCCATCTGCGCCGAACCAATGGTCTTGTCGTTGAACGACAACTCACCGATCTTGTAATCGGCGCGCCCCGAAGCGCTGGTGCCGCTCTCGGTGCTGCTGTTCTTCATCTCGAAATTTTTCAAGCCCAGCACCGACTTCGGCTCACCAAAAGTGGCCTTGGTGCTGCTCATCAGCAGGGTGTTGTCACCCATGTAGTAACCGTAGGAGCTTTTGCTCAGGTTACTGGCCAATGTCAGGCCGTTCAGCTCAACCTGCACCGGAGTCTGGTCTTCGGCAACGGTGGTCAGCTTGAAGCTGTCCATGTAGCCGTCGGCCTTGACCTTCTGTCCCTGGGCGCTGGCGGCCAGGTCGATTTTAAGACCGGAGAAGGTGAGCTGGGATTGCTCATCCAGCTTGGTATCCACGGGCAGCAGTTCATAGGTGCCATTGATGGATTGGTCGTAACCCAGGTTGACCACACCTTTGAGCGGCGATTGGTCCTTGGTGGCGGCGAACCACTTGTCAGTCAGCGGATTGCGCTCAAGGGCAGTGTGACTGGTGGCCATGACTGGCAGCCATTTGAGCGTTATCAGGCGCGAAAATGGCAGTGGGCCGTGTTCGATCTGGTCGACGAAGAGCAGCTCAACCGGCTCGCCGCCGAAGATCTCGCCCTCGCCCTTGAGGCGGTAGTGGGCGGTGCTGCTGAACGTTCCACGGTCCATGGAAACCAGCTCCAGGGTGGCCGTGCTGTTAGACCCGGCCAAGGCTGTCTGCATCTGCTTGTTGCTATCGGCGATAGCGTTCGTCAACACGCCTTCGAGTTTGGTCCCGGTGTACCAGGCGCCGCCCGCACTGACAGCACCGACAGCCACAACGATTCCCAGAAGTATGCTTGCTGATTTATTCATGAGTGACCCGATCGATATCCATGGTTGAACAAAGCCGTCGTCTTCCCTGACCCGCAAAGGGTGTGGCTCGACGCCGTAAAAGAGGAGGGGAGATTACCATCAGGCACCCCTGCGGGCCCAATGTTTAAAGGGGTAAAAACGTTTTCTTGCGAGGTAGTCTACGAATATTGGACTTCGATCTCGTCGAGCTGATGGTCGAAAGTCTTGAGGCGGGCCGTCCAGGTGTACACCAGCACTTCGAAATCGCGATTGATCACTGCCGCGCCCGATGATGAGTCTGCGCGTGAATCGCAGAAGTCCAGTTGATAGCGCTCACGGGCCATGGCATTAGCCACGTCACACAACTCTCGGGCGTTATTGAGCCAATGCCAGCCGTCCTGGGTGACTTGCTTATCCAAGGCAGCGCATTGGGTTTTCAGGGCTTCCAGGCTCTTTTCCAGCGGGGTACCAGTGAGTTCCCCCATGACTTCCTGGAACGTGCGGCCAGGCTGCCAATAACTGCCCCAGAAATAACGGTCAAACACCGTTTCGACACGTCGCAGCGCAACCTTGGTGTCCCAAATCAACACCAGTGTCTTGCCTTGTTGGAGGTGTTTTTTCTTGATGCGCTGACCCTGAAGCGATGCCCAGGCCACGATTGCAATGGATATCACGCCGATCAACGCCGCGGCGCTATCGAGGAATAACAGCGCTTTGTCGATCTGGTGAGTGAGCATGACGCCATAGAAATAAGTGGCCGAAAGCAGTATCAAAGCCGCAATGGCGCACCAGAAGCCGGGAGCATAAGGGTTTTTCATTATTGGAATCCCCATGACCAGTGACGTCGCGGGCCCTTGGTCGCCAAAGCCCGACTATCACAGCATAGCAACGGCATTGGGGGTTTGCCGGGGCATCAGGGGCTTGATCCGATTACCGGCCCAAAACGACAAAACCCCTGGCTGCTGATGCAGACAGGGGTTCTGGGAATTCAATCTTGACGATGACCTACTCTCACATGGGGAAACCCCACACTACCATCGGCGATGCATCGTTTCACTGCTGAGTTCGGGATGGGATCAGGTGGTTCCAATGCTCTATGGTCGTCAAGAAATTCGGG
>NZ_JAHBCZ010000027.1:0-66182 GCF_019956035.1 Pseudomonas sp. A-RE-22 | reverse complement strand
GGTTGGTCGCCGGGCTGCTCTGGGGCGCTCGCCTCGGTGTGCAGTTCTCGCTCTCGCTGGTGGTACTCAAGGCCTTGCCGGTGCTGATCATCGGCGGCTTCACCTCCATCAGCGGCGCGATTGTCGGCGGCTTGATCATCGGCGCCTCGGAGAAGCTGGCGGAGGTTTACCTCGGGCCCTTCATCGGCAGCGGCATCGAGAACTGGTTTCCCTACGTGCTGGCGCTGCTGTTTCTGCTGGTGCGTCCGGCGGGGTTGTTTGGCGAACGGGCCATTGAACGGGTTTAGGGGAACGCATGATGTTTTATCGAGAAGCAGGCCAGTTCAACACCCGCTATGCCCAGGACCGCCGGGTCTTCGCGCTGCGCCAGGACCGTCACGGACTCGTCGCGTTGCTGCTGTTTGCCTTTGTCGTGGTGCCCTGGTTGGGCAATGACTATTGGTTCAGCGCGATCCTGATTCCGTTCCTGGTGCTGTCCCTGGCCGGGTTGGGGCTCAATTTGCTCACCGGCTATGCCGGGCAACTGTCCCTTGGTTCAGCGGCGTTCATGGCGGTGGGCGCCTTTGCCACTTACAACCTCGAAGTACGGGTCGCCGGTTTGCCGTTGCTGGTCAGTATCGCCTTGGGCGGATTGGCGGCGGCGTTGGTGGCGGTGCTGTTCGGCCTGCCGAGTTTGCGCATCAAGGGCTTCTATCTGCTGGTCTCGACCCTGGCGGCGCAGTTCTTCGTGACCTGGGCGCTGACCCGGTTCAGTTGGTTTTCCAATAACAGCGCCTCTGGCGTGATCAGCGCGCCGCGCCTGGATGTATTGGGGGTGAACCTCGACGCGCCGGCCGGCCGCTATCTGCTAACCCTGAGCGTGATGGTAGCGCTGTTCTGGCTGGGCAAGAACCTGGTGCGCAGCGAGTTGGGGCGCAACTGGATGGCGGTGCGCGACATGGACACCGCCGCCGCGGTCATCGGCATTGCGTTGGCAAAAACCAAGTTGCTGGCGTTCGCCATCAGCGGTTTTTTCCTCGGGGTGGCCGGCGCGCTCTGGGCTTTCGCTTACCTGGGCACGGTGGAGCCCCACGGTTTCGACCTCAATCGGTCGTTCCAGATCCTGTTCATCATCATTATCGGCGGCCTCGGCAGCCTGCTGGGCAACTTCCTCGGCGCGGCCTTCATCGTGCTGTTTCCGGTGTTGCTCTCGAACCTGGTGTCGCTGCTGCCCGGCGGGCTGGTTGACGCCGGCCAGGTGGAGAACCTGCAGAAGATGATATTCGGCGCCCTGATCATTCTGTTCCTGATCAAGGAGCCAGAGGGCCTTGCGCGCCTCTGGCAGAGATTTCGCCAGCGCGCACGGCTGTGGCCATTGCGCTACTGAGCGATGCGCACGGCGCGGGTTTGCAGTTCCATTTTGTTGGCTTACCTATGGCTTCATAACAAGGAAAATCCGATGTTCAAACGATCACTCGCCAGCAGCCTGGCACTGTCCCTGAGCCTCACCGCCGCGACCTTCACCGTCCAGGCGGACAACGAACAATATTTCCCGCTGCAAAGCTATCGCGTCGGCCCTTATGCGGCCGGCGGCACCGGTTTTTTCGGCGGCTTCATCGACTACCTCAAGTACGTCAACGCCAACGGCGGCGTGAACGGCGTCAAGTTGACCTGGAGCGAGTGCGAGACCGAATACGTGGTCGAAAAAGGCGTCGAGTGCTACGAGCGCCTGAAGAAAGGCTTGAACGGCGCACCGGCGGCGGCCACCAACCCGCTGTCGGTGGGCATCGCCTACGCCACGCTGGAGCGTTCGACGGCCGACAAACTGCCGCTGATCACCATCAACCACGGTCGCACGGACTCCACCGATGGCAGCGTGTTTCCCTACGTCTTCCCGTTGCAGTTGAACCCGTATTCTGAAGTGTCGGCGATCATCAACTACATCGGCCAAAGGGCTGGGGGGCTGGACAAACTCAAGGGCCTGAAGATCGTCACCCTGTATCACGGCTCGCCCTATGGCAAGGAAACCAACGAGGTGCTGCAGACCCTGGCCGACAAGTACGGTTTTGCGCTGACCTTGCTGGAGGTGCCGCACCCGGGCAACGAACAACAATCGCAATGGCTGAATATCCGTCGGGAAAAACCCGACTGGGTGATCCTGCGCGGATGGGGCGTGATGAACCCGGTGGCATTGAAAACCGCGCAGAAAGTCGGTTTCCCGGCCGACCACATCATCGGCAACATCTGGAGCAATTCCGAGGATGACGCCGCGCCGGCCGGTGCCGCGGCCAAGGGCTTCATCGCTATCACCACGCACCCTTCGGGCACCGATTTCCCGGTGTTGCAGGGCATCAAGAAACAAGTGGTCGACGCCGGTCATGGCGACCTGGCCGACCCCAAGCGTTTCGGTACGGTGTATTACAACCTCGGTGTGGTCAACGGCATTCTCAACGTAGAAGCGCTGCGCATTGCCCAGCAGAAATTCGGCAAGCAACCCCTGACGGGTGAGCAGGTGCGTTGGGGCTTTGAGAACCTCAAGCTCGACGACGCCCGGCTCAAGGAACTGGGGGCGTTGGGCCTGGTGCAGCCGTTGCAGTTGTCGTGCTCGGACCATGAAGGCGGTGGTGCGGTGCGCTTCCAGCAATGGGACGGTACGCAGTGGAAGCTGATCAGTGACTGGGTACAGGCCGACCGCGCCCTGCTACGGCCGATCATCGAAGCATCTTCGCATCAGTACGCCCGGGAAAAAGGCATTACGCCGCGTGATTGCAGCAAGGAATCCTGAGGCATCGCGGCGGCCGGGCGCATGCGTCCGGCCGCTGCCTGAAAAGGCGAAACTAGCATGACGACGAACGTGCCGATCCTGCAGGTCGACGATATTGAAGTCCTCTACGAACAGACCATCCTGGCCGTGCGCAGCGTGTCGCTGGAGGTCGCAAAAGGGCAGGTCGTGGTGCTGCTGGGCGCCAACGGCGCGGGTAAAAGCACCACGTTGAAAGCGGCCTCCAACCTGGTGCGCGCAGAACGGGGCGAAGTGGTGCGGGGGCGGATCGTCTACCAGGGACGGGAGGTGACCCACTGCGCGCCTCACACCTTGGCTGCGAACGGTTTGGTGCAAGTACTCGAAGGTCGGCATTGTTTCGCCCAGTTGACCGTGGAGGAAAATCTTCTGGCCGGCGCCCTGGCGCGCCAGGTGCCGCGGCGCCAGTTGCTGGCTGACCTGGAGTTGGTCTATGGCCATTTTCCGCGGCTGAAACTGCGGCGCAAAAGCCTGGCCGGCTACACCTCGGGCGGTGAGCAACAGATGATCGCGATAGGCCGTGCGCTGATGGCCAAGCCGCAACTGGTCTTGCTTGACGAACCGTCGATGGGCCTGGCGCCGCAAATCGTCGAGGAAATCTTCGAGATCGTGCGCCAACTCAATCAGCACGACGGCGTCAGTTTCCTGATTGCCGAACAGAATATAAACATCGCCCTGGGCTACGCCCACTATGGTTACGTGCTGGAAAGCGGTCGCGTGGTCAGTGAAGGCAGCGCCGAACAACTGGCGGCTCGCGGTGATCTGCAGGATTTCTACCTGGGAACGCGGAGGAGAGGCCAGGAAGCATGATCGTTCCCAGGGTCCTGCAGGAGCCTTGGACTCAGGTCGACAGGTTGACCACCCGGCCATCCTGGGTGTCCAGTGCCGGGCGACGTCGATTGACCACCAGTTCGCCAATCCTGATCAGCAACGTGCGGGTGACATTGCGGCTCAGGCCCAACAGGCTGGCGGTGTGGACCTGATTGCAATTGGCGTAGCGGTAGACGGTGCGCAGCAACTCGGCCTCGACCTTTTCATACAGGTCGCCATGCTCTTGCTCGAGCAGTTTCTCGAAGGCTTTCTGCAAAAGCGTCTCTGCGCTTTGAGGGGCCGACTCCTGCGAGTTGTCCTGGCGTTCGATACGCAAGTTAGACAGGTGCAGGTCCTGCACGCCGATCACGTTGTTGCGGCAAATCAACAGGGTGTGGTGGATGACATTTTCCAGCTCGCGAATGTTCCCCGGCCAGGAATAGTCGAGCAATTTGCGCTGCGCCTGGGCATCCAGCGTCACCTCGCCGTGACCGAGCCTGCGGCTGTACTCGGCAATGAAGTGGCGGATCAGCGGCAGGATGTCACCGGGGCGTTCGCGCAGCGGTTTGAGCACCAGGCTGACCACGTTCAGACGGTAATAGAGATCTTCGCGAAAGTGCCCGGCATTGATGGCTTTTTCCAACTGTACGTTGGTGGCCGCCAACACGCGCACATCGATCTTGATGCTCTTGCGCGAACCCAGCCGGACCACCTCGCGCTCCTGTAGCACCCGGAGCAACTTGACCTGGATCGGCAACGGCAAATCACCGATTTCATCCAGGAACAACGTCCCGCCGTCAGCTTCCTCGAACCAGCCGGCCTTGGCCGTCAGTGCGCCGGTGAACGCGCCTTTTTCATGGCCGAACAGCTCGGCCTCCACCAGGGTTTCGGAAAACGCCCCGCAGTTGACCGCAACAAACGGTTTGTGGCGACGGGCGCTGAGGTTGTGTACGTGGCGCGCCACCAGTTCCTTGCCGGTCCCGGTCTGGCCGATGATCAGCACGCTGGCGTCACTGGGCGCGACTTGTTGCAGATGCGCCAGCAAAGCGCGGGAGGTGGGGTCTTCGAAGACCTGGGCCGTGGCACGAATCGAGGTGGCCAGGCCGGGGGAGGGAGGAAGCGTTAGAAGCTGCATGACGGTGGCCCGTTAATGAGATTGCCGTGACTGAAAATGGGTAAATGCCAACGTTCTTGAGGCAGTACCGCGAAGCCATTGGGCTTAAGGCTTAATCTAAATGATCTAAAAAATAGACACAAAATAACTTCTAGTTATTTGCTTAAGGCTTTCGTCCCAGAATTCAGCACAGATCTATTGGTGTTGTCGCCGTTAATCGAATGAATTGAATTGACGGTAAAAAGTTTTATTGACTAAAAAATTACATCGGGTAATTATTTCTCTGCATCTGCTTTCACGCAGAGTCATTTTGCAGGGGCAACCCGATGAATCTGAACACCGTGCCTTCACTGGCCAGTCTTTACGTCGAGACTCACGAATCGCCATTTGACGCACGCCTGGCGCCTTCACTCATGCAAGGCTTTCCCGCCGAACCCCAGCGCCGCGTCACCTGGCACAACTGGATGAGCCCACCGTTCAACCAATGGGGTTTCCGCAACCTGGCGCGCTTGCGTCCTTCCATCGATGTGCAGGCCGGCAGCGGTCCGGTCAGCGCGTTCAGGCAGGCGCTCCAGGCGCTGGATGAGCTGCACTTCGACAGCGAGTGTGGCTTGAGCATCAGCGTGATCGATCACCTGGTCGCCAGCCAGACCGATGCTTTCCTGGTCTTGCAGGGCGACACCGTACTGTTTGAGCGCTACTTCAACGGCCAGCGTCCCCAGGACCGACACATCATGTTTTCGGTGACCAAGTCGCTGATCGGTGCCTTGGGCGAGCAACTGGTCTGCGAAGGCCTGCTGGACCCTACGTTGACGGCCACCCATTACGTACCGGAACTGGCGGGCAGCGCGTTTGCCGATGCTACCGTGCGCCAGTTGTTCGACATGGCGGTGGCCGTCGATTACAGCGAGGTCTATGAGGACCCGGATTCAGAGAGTTCCCAATACGGTTACGCCTGCGGTTTCCAGCCGGCGCCAGCGCAGTACGCGACCTTCGAATCCCTGTATCAGTACTTGCCCTCACTGAGGAAACGCGGCAGTCACGGCGGCTTTTTCCATTACGTGACGGCCACCACCGAGGCGTTGGCCTGGGTCATGGAGCGGGCATCAGGCAAGGCCTGCCATCAGTTGCTCCAAGAGATCTGGAGCCAGTTGGGCTGTGAACGTGACGGCTACTTCCTGGCGGACCCCTGGGGCCGCAGCGTCGCCGGTGCCGGTTTCAGTGCGACCTTGCGTGACATGGCGCGCTTCGGCCGTCTGCTGGCCAACGATGGCCGCCAGGGTGGGTCACAACTGCTCTCGGCCGAGGCGCTGGCCGGTATCGCCGCCGGAGCCGACCCCGCGATCTACGCTGCATCCCCTGACTTTTCGAGCTGGACCCCAGGCGCGTCCTACCGCAGCCAATGGTATGTCTTCAACGACCACAGCCAGGCGCTCATGGCCGGTGGCATCCATGGTCAATACCTGTTCATCGACAAACCGTCCGGCGTGGTGATCGTCAAGCAGTCGTCCCTGGGCGAGGCCGTCAGCCCATTCGACGGCGACAGCGTGCGCATGCTGCGTGCCATCGCGGCGCACCTGACGCCCTGACTTCATCCGATAAACACAAGAATTTTGCGTTCCGCTCACCTGGCCCCACCAGGTGTTGGCGCGGTTTTGCGCCGCCATTTACTGCCCTGTAACAACAATAATCACACAGGAGCTCCATATGGTTTCCATGATGCGTTTGTCCCGAACGTTCCTCGTGCTCGGGTTACCCTTGACCGCCCAGGTTGCCTGGGCGGGCTACACCTTCGAGGAGGGCAACCTCAAGGGCGAGGTCAACTTCAGTGCCGGTGGCGCAGTCCTTTCTACCCGCAACGTCAACTTTGGCGGCGGCGTGGTGGACATGCGCAGCGGCAAGAATCGCGGCACGAAAATCGACTGGCAGGAGTTCTACGTCAAGCCGGGCGTCAAGTTGGAGTACACCGTGCAGCCGGATTTCAGCCTGTTGGCTGGCGGCTCCCTGGTGGGCGCGACCACCTTCGGTGATGGTGATGCCGGTGGCTTCACCCGCAGCTCCGACGGCAAGCTGTCGACCGAAGAGTTCTATGGCGGTTTCCGCGCTGGCGAATGGACGGTCACCGGCGGTCGCCAGAACTACATGATCGGCAACGGTTTCATCGTGATGGATGGCAACCTCGACCAGTTGAACGACGGCGCCTACTGGCTCGCCCCACGCACTGCCTTCAAGGATTCGGCGGTGGTCGCCTGGGATCATGGCGCGTTGAAGGTCCAGGGCTTCAGCCTGGGCACCGACAGCGACCTGGGTGACTTTCGCATGAGCGGCGTGAACCTGGACTACAACCTCGACGACCAGGTGACGCTGGGCGCCACCGCGTTGAAGGTCAAGGCCATGGGCCCCAAGGGCAGCACGTTGCCGCGTCGCCGCGATGGCATGCTGGTGTACAACGTCAGGGCGTTGAACGCCAGGCTCCCGGGCATCGCGGACCTGACCCTCAATGCCGAATATGCCCTTGAGCGAGGCAGCGGCGAAGGCGTGGATTACGACGCCAAGGCCTGGTATGGCCAGGCGGATTACACCTTCAGCACGCTGCCGTTGACCCCGGTGATCGGCTACCGCTACGCGAGCTTTTCCGGCGACGACAACCTCACGGACAACCGACAGAAAGCCTGGGATCCGTTGAGCAAGGGCTTCGTCGACTGGAGCACCTGGCTGATCGGTGATGTCGTCGGCAACTACCTGCTGTTCAACAGCAACGAAAACGTCCAGCAGTTCTCACTCAAGACCCACCTCAACGAAACCCTTACGCTCGGCGCGATCCACTACCAGTTCTGGCTCGACGAAAAAAACTACATGGGCACCGCCGTCAGCGACAAACGGTTTGCCGACGAGAGTGTAGTCTTCCTGGATTGGGCGCCTTCGAAGTCGCTGTCCACCTCGCTGTCCTATAACTGGGTCAAGCCCATGGCAGCGGCCAAGCAAGTATTCGGCGACGACCGGAAATTCAGCGCGCTGGAACTCTACTTCACCTACCGCTATTAAGTGCCGCGAGCCTTCGCGGCTGCGCTGGAGTGTTTGATCATGCGTACATCTTTGCGTAATACCTTGCTGGGTGCTGTCGTTTCGATGCTGGTCAGTGGCGCAAGCCTGGCCGAAGAGCGGACGGTGCGAATCTACAATTGGATCGAATACCTGCCGCCTGAAATCCTCAAGAGTTTCCAGGAGGAAACCGGCATCCGTCCCATCTACGACGTCTTCGACAGCGTCGAGACCTTGGAGTCCAAACTCCTGACCGGCAACTCCGGGTATGACGTGGTCTACCCGAGCAGTTCCAACGTCAGCCACCTGATTGCCGCCGGTGCCGTCCAACCCCTGGACCGCAGCCAATTACCGAACTGGCAGCATCTGGACCCCGAGTTCATGAAGTCCCTGGAGGCGGTGGGTGATCCGGGTAACCGCTATGCGGCGCCGTACCTGTGGGGCACGACGCTGATCGGCTACAACGTCGACAAGGTGCGCCAGGTGCTGGGCGCCGATGTGCAGATGAACACCTGGGACATCCTTTTCAAGGAAGAGAACATGGCCAAGCTGGCCAGTTGCGGCGTGGGATTGCTCGACGCCGCCAACGAGATCGTGCCCATCGCCTTGCACTACGAAGGGCTCGACCCCAACAGCCAGAAACGTGAGGACTACGCAAAGGCGCAGGCGGCCATGCTCAAGGTTCGTCCCTACATCACCTACTTCAATTCGTCACGCTATGGCATGGACCTGGCCAACGGCGAGATCTGCGTAGGGGTAGGTTGGTCCGGCGGGGTGGCCCTGGCCAAACGACTGGCCCAGGACGCAGGGAAGGGGGTCAAGGTGGAAATGGCGCTGCCCAAGGAGGGCGCGCCGATGTGGTCGGACGTCATGATGGTGCCCACCAACGCCCCTCATACCCAAGAGGCCTACGCGTTCATCAACTACATCTTGCGTCCCGATGTCATTGCCCGGATCAGCAACAAGATCGGTTACCCCAACCCGAACAAGGACTCCACGACGCTGGTCAACGCCGATATCCGCAACAACCCCGCCATGTATGTGCCGGACGAGGCGCGCAAGACCCTGTTCGCGTTGGAGCCGGTGCCGGCGGCGGTGGAGCGGATCCGCACTCGCACCTGGACCGGCATCAAGACGCATCGCTGATCAGCGTGACCCGGTGTTGCTGCGCCGGGTCCGTATCGGTGGGGTGTTCGCTCAGGCGCGCATGCCCAGGAAGAGCAATTCGGTGATACGCCGGACCTGGGTGGAGTGTGCCTCGATGTCCGGCTGTTCCTGGTTGACCAACCGGAACAGCTGCAAGTGCGAATAGTCGTTCAACAGGAAGGCGGCGAGGTCGACGTCGAGGTCGGCGCGCAGCTTTCCGGCCTGTTGCAATTCCCTGATCAGCCCACTGATTTCGGCCCTGAGCGCATCGTTCATGGCGCGATAACCCTCCGGCAGCCCGTTGTCGCCACCAAACAGAATCAGCGGCAGCAACTCGCGCCAAAGGCTCGGATGCATGACCTCCAGCGCGTAACCGGTCAACAGCCGCTCCAGATAACACAGTGCTTCGACCGGGTCTTCGATTTCAGGGATCTGGCTGCGGGTGTCCGTGAGTGCGCGCTGGTCGGCGTCGTGCAGGATCTCCAGGATGATCTCCTGCTTGTTGCCGAAGTACTTGAAGACGGTAGGCGCCGATACGCCGGCCTGGCTGGCGATCTGTTCGATGGTGGTGTTCTGGAAACCCTGGCGCTCGAACAGTTCGACCGCCGCCTTGCTGATGGCTTGGCGGCGTTCGGCTTTTTGACGTTCACGCAGTCCGCTCACGGGAGGTCCTTGTCGTTGAAATAATAAAGGGCGAACGGCGTAATGCCAGCCAGTTGGAGATCAACCTGTGGGAGCGAGCCTGCTCGCTCCCACAGGAACTGACAGGCATGCAATAGCGCCCAGTGCATCACGCAAAATACTTAACCCAGTAAATTTTTTAAAGGACTTATTTCAACGCCAACCCTCAGCACGTTGGCTGAATACCGCGATCCAGACACCTGGCAAGCGGCAAAACGCCATGCCCCACTTGGCGAAATCAGGCACGGGGATGGCGCGTTCAGGTAACTAACTCGGGAGGGAAGGCAGGTAACGTGGCGCGACTTTTCACCGCAAGTGCGCACGTTCGCCCAGGGTGGATCAACCCGACCAAGAGGTACCGCTTCCAGGAGGGGCGGGAATACCAGAAGCACCGACTGTCCCTGCGCGCGTCTCAATGTTCGATCACAAGAGAATAAAAAAATGACCAGCCCCAGCTTCAAGGATTCGAACGGCCATTTGGCACAGGGCTTCAAGCCTCGTCACGTCACCATGCTGTCCATCGCCGGAATCATCGGTGCGGGTCTGTTCGTGGGATCGGGCCATGCCATTGCCGCCGCCGGCCCGGCCGTCATGCTGGCCTACCTGTTTTCCGGGCTGTTGGTGGTCCTGGTCATGCGCATGCTGGGCGAGATGGCGGTCTCCAATCCGGACACCGGCTCCTTCTCCACCTATGCCGACCAGGCCATCGGACGCTGGGCAGGCTTCACCATCGGTTGGCTCTACTGGTGGTTCTGGGTGTTGGTGATTCCCATCGAAGCGTTGGCCGCCGGCCATGTGTTGAACCAGTGGTTTCCCGCCGTCGATGCCTGGTTGTTCGCCTCGGTGTCGATCGTGCTGCTGGCGGTGACGAATCTGTTCAGTGTGTCCAAATACGGCGAGTTCGAGTTCTGGTTCGCCATGGCCAAGGTGGTGGCGATCATCGGCTTCATCTCCCTGGGTTTCGCGGTGCTGATGGGGTGGATTCCCGAGCGCGAAGCCAGCGGCCTGAGTCGCTTGATGGAGGAGCATGGCGGGTTCGCCCCCAACGGTCTGTCGGCGGTGGTGGGCGCGTTCATTACCATCATGTTCAGTTTCATCGGTACGGAGGCGGTGACCATCGCAGCCGCCGAATCCGACAACCCTGCGCAGAACATTGCCAAGGCCACCCGTTCGGTGATCTGGCGCATCGGTGTGTTTTACCTGCTGTCGATCTTCGTGGTCATTTCCGTCGTGCCTTGGAACGATCCACTCCTGGCTTCAGTGGGTTCCTACCAGCGAGCGCTGGAGCTGATGAACATTCCCCACGCCAAATTCCTGGTGGATGTGGTGGTGCTGATCGCCGTGGCCAGTTGCATGAACTCCTCGATCTATATCGCCTCGCGAATGTTGTACTCCCTGGGGCGTCGCGGCGATGCGCCAAAGGCCTTGAAGGTCACGTCTTCGGCCGGTGTCCCAAGGTCTGCGGTGATTGCCAGTACCGTGCTCGGCGCGGGCGTCACCTTGTTCAGTTACTTCATGCCCGCCGGCCTGTTCCAGTTCCTGCTCGCCAGCTCCGGCGCCATCGCGTTGCTGGTGTATCTGGTGATCGCCATCTCGCAGCTGCGCATGCGCCGGATGTTGCAACGGCAGAATATCGAGCTGCCTTTTCGCATGTGGCTGTTCCCCTGGCTGACCTGGTTGGTCATCGTGTTCATCTCGGCGGCGCTGGCGGTCATGATGATCACGCCCGAGCACCGCAGCGAGGTTAGTACCACCCTGGGCCTGGCGCTGGTCATTTCCTTTGTCGGCCTGGTGACGTCGCGGCATTCGCCCCAGCCTGAACGGGTCGTTTCCCTCGGCTAGCCGTGCTGTTTTCATCCTGTTGACGCCACGTTACTGGCGTCAACAAAACCGCTTTTTTGGCCCATTCGAGAGGCAATAAGCTTCGTCTCGAAGCGCGGCCCGTCCGCCTGTCACCCACTTGCAAGCACACCCCTGCAAACCGGCACTAACCCGCGGCTGCGTTGTCAGTAATTGGCGCCTGTAGGGATGAGGATCGCCCCTGATAACAGCGCGCCAGCTGGATAGTTTTTTCTCGATCACTCTCGGGAAAAAGAGCCTTGCGATGGATTGCGTCCTGGACCGACCATTTCTCTTGCAGGCGATTTCCCATGGGGTTTCTACTCGATCCGCGTCATGACATTGATGCTGCCTTATTGAGCTACCGCCGGGTGTTCTGGGCGCTGGCATTGTTCAGTGGCGTGATCAATCTGTTGGTGCTGGTGCCGTCGCTCTACATGATGCAGGTCTACGACCGGGTCCTGACCAGCCGCAACGAAACCACCTTGTTCATGCTCACCTTGATGGCCCTGGGACTGTTCATGTTCAGTGCCCTGATCGAGTGGGTCCGTGGCGAGGTGATGATTCGCATGAGCGCAGGGCTGGACGAAGCCCTGGGCGAGCGGATTTTCGACGCCGCTTTTGCCCGCAGCCTGCGTGAGCACAACGCCAACCCGGCGCAGGTGCTCACCGACCTGGCGACGCTGCGCCAGTTGATTACCGGGCAGGGCCTGATCGCCTTGCTCGATGCACCCTGGCTGCCGATCTTCCTGCTGGTGGCGTTCATCTTTCACCCCTGGTTCGGCGTGCTGACACTGGTGTTGGCCTTGGTGCTGATCGGCCTGGCGTTGTGGGGAGAACTGGCGACGCGAGCGCGCCTGGGGGAGGCCAATCGGCTGGGGGTGCAGTCGTCGATCTATGTAAACAGCACACTGCACAATGCCGAAGTCATCCAGGCCCTGGGCATGCTCGGGCCGCTGCGTCAGCGCTGGAGCCTGTTGCAGCAACGGATCATTGCCGCCCAGGCCCATGCCAGCGACCGCAGCGCGCGTATCACCTCGACGACCCGTTTCGTACGTATCTCCGGGCAGTCCCTGGCGTTGGGGCTGGGCGCTTTGCTGGTGCTTGAAGGCCAACTGTCGGCGGGCATGATGATTGCGATGTCGCTGTTGCTGGGGCGAGCCCTGGCGCCCGTGGAAATCGCCATCGGCTCGTGGAAGCAATTCAACGCCGGACGCCAGAGCTACCAGCGCCTGAGCCAATTGCTGGCCCAACATCCGCGCGAGCGTCTGCGCATGCCGTTGCCGCCACCCACCGGCGCGGTGCGCCTGGAACAGCTGTATGTCGGTCCGCCAGGTGCTTCGCAGCCGATCCTGCGCGGGATCAATTTCAGCCTCGCCAAGGGCGATGTGCTTGCCGTGGTCGGGCCCAGCGCCAGTGGTAAGTCGACACTGGCGCGCGCCTTGGTTGGGGTCTGGCCGGCCATGGGCGGGTCGGTGCGCCTGGACGATGCCGAGATCAGCCAATGGTCCCACGACGCCTTGGGGCCGTACCTTGGATACCTGCCACAGGACATCGAGTTGTTCGATGGCACGGTTGCCGACAACATCGCCCGCTTCGGTGAGCAGGACGCCGACAAGATCATCGCCGCCGGGCGTCATGCCGGCATCCACGAAATGATCCTGCGCTTTCCCAAGGGCTACGACACGCCGTTGGGCCCTGGTGGGCTTGGCTTGTCCGGTGGGCAAAAACAACGCCTGGGCCTGGCTCGCGCGCTCTACGGACGGCCATCGCTGATCGTGCTCGATGAGCCCAACTCCAATCTCGATGACGCCGGTGAGCTGGCGCTGGTGCAGGCTATCAGTGCGCTCAAGGCGGCCGGCAGCACCGTGGTGTTGATTACTCACCGCCCCAGTGTGCTGGCGGTGGTCGATCACATCCTGGTGCTCAAGGACGGTACTCAACAAGCGTTCGGCCCACGGGACCGGGTGCTCAAGGCATTGATGCCGGGGCCCAGGCCGGCCGCGGTCAGGGAGGCGGGCGGCGATGCGTGATCTGACTCCAGGGGCACAAGCGTACAGCGAGCAAGGGTTGAGCGTGCGCAGCACCACGACGCTGCCCAGCGCCAGTACCGACGCCGGAAGCGCGGCTCGTTATGGCGTGGGATTCCTGGTCCTGACGCTGGGCGGTTTCCTGCTCTGGGCCTGCCTGGCGCCGCTCGACCAAGGGGTGGTAGGCAGCGGCACCGTGGTGGTGGCAGGGGAGCGCAAGGCCGTGCAGTCGCTGGTCGGCGGGGTGGTGGAAAAGCTGCTGGTCAGCGATGGCGACCGCGTCACCCAAGGGCAATTGCTCGTGCAGCTCAATACGGTGCAGGCGCAATCGCAACTGGACGTGACCCTGGGCAAGCTGCTCAATGATCGCAGCATCGAGGCGCGCTTGATTGCCGAGCGTCTGGGCAATGCCGAGATCCAATGGCCCGCGGAACTGCTGGCCCACGCCGACGAACCGCGAGTCAAGGCGGCCATGGCCTTGCAGAGCCAGTTGTTCATCACCCGCCGCGCGGAGCTGGGCAGCCGCTTGCAGATCATCGAGCACGAAGCCGCGGCCTTGCAGCAGCAATTGCTTGGCTACGAAGGCGTCAAGCGCAACTACGATGCGCAGATGCGCTTCCAGCAGCAGGAGCTTGAAGGCCTGCGCGATTTGGCCCGGGAAGGCTACGTTCCGCGCAACAAACTCTTCGAGGCCGAGCGCAACGCGGCCCAGTTGGCGGGGCAGATCGCCTCTGGGGTGGGTGATGTCGGCAGGACTCGCCAGGCGATCAATGAAAGCCGGCTCAAGGCCTTGCAGGCGCAGCAGGAGTTCCGCCGTGATGCCGAAACCCAGCTCAGCGAAGTCTCGGCCGAGGCCGCCGGTTATGCCGACCAGATTCGCGCCTTGCAGTTTGAAGTCGACAACGGTGCGATCCGTGCGCCAGTGGCCGGGCAGGTCATGGACGTGAGCATTCATACCGTCGGCGGCGTTGCGCAGGCCGGCCAGACCCTGATGCAGGTCGTGCCGCTGGATGCACCGATGGCGATCACCGCGCGTTTCGAGCCGCTGATGGCCAACAAGCTGCGTCCGGGCCTGCCGGTGCATGTGCATTTCACCGCGCTGCAACGGGTGGATACGCCGACGGTCACCGGCACGGTGACGACGGTGTCGGCGGACCAGTTGATCAATGAGCAGACACATCAACCGTACTTCTCCGCCAAGGTCGAGATTCCCGCCGACACCGTGGTTGCGTTGCAGAGCGCCGGCCTGCTGGTGCGCCCGGGCATGCTCGCCGATGTCACGGTGGTGACGGGCGAGCGCACCTTGATGAATTACCTGATGAAGCCTTTGCGTGAACGCTTGCTTGCAGCCTTCAAGGAGGAATGAGCATGGTCGATCGTTGCCGCTACCGTTTGCGTGTATTGCTGAGCCTGTGTGCGGGTTGGGCGGCGCTCAATCCGGTGTGGGCCGCCGAGGGAGGCCTGAGCCTGACTGCCGCTTATGATGCCTCGCGCCTCAACGATCCGACCGTTCAGTCGGCTGCCCACGCTTTTGAAGCTTCGCGGCATGAAGAGGACATCGGGCGTGGCGGCCTTTACCCGCAAGTGTCGCTGACCTCGCGCTACGGCTACGGCGGGCGGACCGACGGCGGTGACGACAGCACCTACGTCAACAGCAATGATTACCAGGCGAACAACGTGACCCTGGCGGCGCAACAGCCGCTCTACGACAAGGCACGCTGGGCGGCCTATCAGGAGGGCAAGGCGCGCGGTCAACTGGGCACCCAGGTGTTCGATGTGGCCGGCCAGACCCTGTATGATCGGGTGGCGAAGGGGTATTTCGACGTCGCCCGGGCCGAGAACGAGATCAAGTTGATCGTCCAGCAGAAGAGCGCGATCCAAGGCTTGGTCGTTCAAAGTAAAAAGCTTTATGAAGGCGGCCAAGGTGCGATCACCGATATCGACGAAGCCCAGGCGCGGCTCGATCTGGTGCAAGCCCAAGAGGCTGAAGCCCAGGCCCGCCGCGTGGCGGCGTTGCGGGCCTTGTCCGGGCGCGCCAGCGTGCCCATCGATGACATCCAGCCGATGCGCGAAGAATTGGCCGCCGGTAGCCCGATCCCGCCTGAGCAGGACTTGCCTTACTGGACGGCTATTGCCCGTGAAGCCAGCCCCGAGCTGGCCGCTCGGCTGGCGGCGGTGAAAGTGGCCGAGGCCCAGGCCGACAGCCAGCGTGCCGGGCATTATCCAACCTTGTCGCTGACCACCCAGTTGACCCGCCGGGAAACCCGTCAATACCAGGAACTCGACCCGCGCCAGGACACCTACTACGTGGGGGTGCAATTGGATATTCCGTTGTATCGCGGCGGGGCGGTACGGGCCTCGGTGGCCAAGGCCGAAGCGCAACTGGCCGGCGCCCAGTCCGACTACGACGTGCAACGCCAGCAACTGGCCGAAGATATCGAGACCGATTACCTGGGCGTCGTGGCCGGGTTTGCCAAGAGCAAGGCGATGCAGCGGGCGGTGGAGTCCAATCAGCGTGCGCTGACCTCGACGGAAAAAGGCTTCCAGGGCGGCGTGCGTTCCACGGTGGATATTCTTGACGCCCAGCAGCGGCTGTTCCAGGCCCGCCGAGACCTGCTTAATACCAAGCTCGACATGCTGCAAAGCTATGTGAGCCTGCACACCCACACCGGCCAGATGAACCGCGCGGTACTGGAGCAGGTGCAGAGTTTGTTCTAGACAATCCAGGGTTCAAGTTTGCAACTTATCCCTGTGTGCGGGCTTGCTTGCGATAGCAGTGTGTCAGTCTGCCTTGATGTTGGATGTGCCGCCGTCATCGCGAGCAAGCTTTGCTCCCACGGTTTGGATCGGTGCCAGCCTGCGATTTCTTTGCCAACAAAAAAATCCCCCGTGGGAGCAAAGCTTGCTCGCGATAGCGGTGTGTCAGTCTGCCTTGATGTTGGATGTGCCGCCGTCATCGCGAGCAAGCTTTGCTCCCACAGTTTGGATCGGTGCCAGCCTGCGATTTCCCTGCCAACAAAAATCCCAGTGGGAGCAAAGCTTGCTCGCGATAGCGGTGTGTCAGTCTGCCTTGATGTTGGATGTCCGCCGTCATCGCGAGCAAGCTTTGCTCCCACGGTTTGGATCGGTGCCAGCCTGCGATTTCCCTGCCAACAAAAATCCCCTGTGGGAGCAAAGCTTGCTCGCGATAGCGGTGGGTCGGTCAGCATCCATGCTGTATTGCGGGCAAGCCAGGGGGCAATCAGGCGGTGAAGTCGCTGGCGTGCAGCTCCTTGACGCCGACCAGTTCGAATTCGAACTCGGGGGTGGCGTCGGCGTTGGTGCTGCCGGAGAGGATGCCATCGGCGAAGCGCAGCTGGCCGGTGGCATTGGTGGGATCGAAGGCGTTGCTGCCGATGAACGTGAAGGCATCGACTGTGGCGGTCAGCGGATTGGCGTCCAGGCCGGTGAGGTCCAACTTGTCGAACTCCGCGCTCTTGAAGCCGTTGATCACATCGCGCAGGGCTCCGACGCCCATGTCCGACAGCGCACCAAACGCGTAGGTGTCCGCACCCGTGCCTCCGGTGAGGTTGTCGGTGCCTGCACCGCCGATCAACCGGTCATCGCCCGAACCACCCACCAGCGTATCGTTGCCGGCCCCTCCGTCGAGGACGTTCGCCGCGCTGTTGCCCGACAGTGTGTCGGCGTAGGCGCTTCCCTTCAGGTTCTCGATGAACTTCAAAGTGTCGAGCCCAGACCCCACGGTGTTCTGTTGCGCCGACGTCGAGAGGTTGACGGTCACGCTGGACAGCGCCCGTTCAAAGCTCGCCGTGTCAATGCCATCGCGTCCATCCAGTACATTGTTGCCGGCCCCGGCGAACAGCGTATTGTCCAGCGCGTTGCCGGTGCCATTGGCGGCGCCGGTGCTATCGACATACAGGTTCTCGACGTTGTTGCCCAAGGTATAGGCCGCGAGGCTGCTGTGCACGCTGTCGATCCCGCCGGTCACGGTATTGCTGTTGGTCTCGATCACGCTGTCATCGGCGTTGTCGACAAAGTAGCTGTCGTTGCCATCGCCACCGCTCATGCTGTCGGCCCCTGCGGCGCCGTCCAGCACGTTATTGGCGGCGTTGCCGGTGATGAAATTGCGCCGTTCATTGCCGGTGCCGTCGATGTCCGACACGCCGGTGAGCACCAGGTTTTCCAGATTGGCGCCCAGGGTCCAACTGACCGAGGCTTGCACCGTGTCGATCTGCGAGAGCGAGGTGTTGGTTTCCACCACGCTGTCGAAGGCATTGTCGACCACGTAGATGTCGTTGCCGTCGCCACCGGTGAGGGTGTCGGCGCCCAGGTCGCCGTTCAGCGTGTCGTTGCCCGAACTGCCCACCAGGGTGTCGTCCTGGTCGGTACCGGAGATCATGCCGCCCTGGTTCTGGGCGTTGTCGAAAATGTCCTGCACGCTGTTGTTGTCGTTGGGATTGCCCTGGAAGCCCAGGTCATCGGCAATGTAGTCCGCCAGGCGTTGGCCGACGATCTCCGCCGACTCCTCGTGCAGGTGCCAGACGTCATCGGGGTACACCAGCGGGTCGACTTCGTAGCGCAAGGGCAGGTCGGTGTAGTCCACCGCCAGCTTGACGTCGGCGCGCTCGGCGGCGATGGCTTCCTGGGCGGCGCGGACATAACCGACGCCCTCGACGATGGACGCGATTTTCTCTTCCGAATAACCCCGGGCCCGGGCCGCATCCTGCTCGTAGTGACCGGTTTCCATCAGGTACACGCTGAAGTTGCCGAATTGGGCGTGCAAGTAGTCGAACACCTTCAGGGTCGCGGCCTTGTAGGCCGCTGCCGCCGCTGCCTTGTCAGTGGCACGGGCGATTTCCTGGGCGGCTTCCTCGCCCTGGCCCCAGATGATGCCCATGGTGACGTTATCGATCGCCTGCAGTTCGGTGCGCTGGTCGCGCAGCAATGTCACCGCCCGCAACAGTGCCGGTCCGGGTTGGTTGGTGTCGGTCAGCCACCAGCACAGCTGGAGCTCCTCGGGGCTGAGTGTGGACAGGCCGTTGACCGTGCTGCCGCCCACCGCGATGTCGATGCCATTGCCGTCGGCATCGGTGAACTGGCTGCGCACGTCATAGGTGGTGTAGCGGTCCAGGTCATTGACCAGCATCGAGGTGCCGGACTGGTTGTCGTCCTCGGTCATGCGCAGCAGGCGGGCATTGGATTGGCCGAGGGTCGGCAGGTAGAGAATGTCTTGCTGGGCGCGCTCGCCGAAGACGAAGTCGCTGGCGGTGAGGGTGTTGAGGTAGTTGCCATTGAGGGCGATCTCGAAGCGATTGCCGTCGGCATCGGCTTCGGCGGACTTGATGTAGGTCTTGTCGCCGGCCGAGTTCAGGGTCATGTACAGCGTGTCGTTGCTGCCGTCGCCGAGGCCGAGAAAGCCCAGCCCCGAGAGATCGATTTTGTCGACGCCGACGGTGAAGTCATAAATCGTGTCGGTGGCCGTCACACCCCCGGTGTCGTAGTCGCGGTAGCTGTCGGAGAGGTTGCTGTAGCGGAACGTGTCGGCACCGTCACCGCCGTACAGCGAATCGCGTCCGGCACCACCGTCGACGATGTCCGCGCCGGTGCCGGCCTTGATCGTGTCGTTGCCGCCCAGGCCAAGGATCAGGTCCGCGCCGGTCGTGCCGTTGAGGGTTTCGGCATTGTTGGTACCGGTGATGGTGTTGGCGGGCGCATCGGCCACCACCAGGGCGAAGTTGTCACTGACCGAGGCGCCCGAGGGGTCGGTGGCCTTGACCAGCACGTCGTAGTTGCCTGCCGCAGTGCTGGTCGGGGTACCGCTGAAGGTCAGGCTGGTGGCATTGAAACTCAGCCAGGCGGGCAGGGCGTTGCCGTTGGCGAGGGTCGCGGTGTAGGTCAGCACATCCTGGTTGGCGTCGGTGAAACTGTTGCTGGCCACGGTGTAACTGAACGGCGTGCTTTCACTGGCGTTCTGGTCCAGCAGTGGGGTAGCGACGACCGGCGCCACGTTGGCGGGGTTGGTCTGGTCGGCGAAGACAAAGTGACTGGCCGTCAGGCTGCTGAGGAAGTTGCCTGCTATCGAGACCTCAAACCGGTTGCCGTTGGCATCGACCGTCAGGTCCTTGAGGTAGGTGCGGTTGGTCGACGAACTGTAAGTGACCTGCAGGGTGCCGTTGAGCCCGTTGCCCAGGCCGGTATAGCCAAGCGCCGAGACATCGATCTTGTCCGCAGTCAGGTCGAAGTCGAGGATCTGGTCACTGGCGCTGGTGGAGCTGGTGCGGTAGCTGTCGAGTTTCGAGGTGTAGCGGAATACATCGGCCCCCGTGCCGCCGGTGAGCTTGTCGACCCCGGTGCCGCCGACCAGGATGTCGTTGCCGGCGCCGCCATTGAGGGTGTCGTTGCCCGCGCCACCGAACAATTGCTCATTGGCTGCGGTGCCGGTCAGCGTGTCGTTGTTCGGCGTGCCATTGATCACAATGGCGGTGGGAACGTCCTGCACGGCGAGGGTAAAGCTGTCGCTGACGGTGGCGTTGCTGCCGTCGCTCGCGGTGACCTGGATGGCGTAGGTGCCCGACGCGGTGTCGGGTGGCGTACCGCTGAAGGTGCGGGTGGCGGCATCGAAGACCAGCCAGCTGGGCAGGGCGCTGCCATTGGCGAGTTTGGCGGTGTAGCTCAGGCTGTCGTTATCCGGATCGGTGAAACTGGTGGCCGGCACCACGTAGCTGAACGGGGTGTTTTCGGTCGCGTTCTGGTCCAGCAGCGGCGTCGCCAATACCGGCGCCTGGTTGGTCGGCGAGGTGGTGGCGAAGACGAAGTTGGCGCTGGTCAGGGTGTTGAGGTAATTGCCATCCAGCGCCACTTCGAAGCGGTTGCCATTGGCATCGGCTTCCAGGGACTTGATGTAGGTCTTGGTGCCGGCACTGTTGAGCACCAGGTACACGGTGTTGTTCTTGCCGTCCCCCAGGCCGGTGAAGCCCATGGCCGAGAGGTCGATCTTGTCGGCGCTGATGTCGAAGTCGGTGATCAGGTCGCCGAGGTTGGCGCCGCCGGTGTTGTAGTTGCGGTAGCTGTCCAGGCGGTTGGAGAACACGAAGGTGTCCGCCCCGGCGCCACCGGTGAGGGTGTCCATGCCAGCACCGCCGTCGAGCTTGTCGTCGCCGGCGCCACCACTGAGGCTGTCGTTGCCCGCCAGACCGAGCAGGGTATCGGCCGCATCGCTACCCAACAGCGAGTCGCTGCCGCTGGTGCCGGTGACCACCCGGTTGAAGATGAAGTTGCTGGCGGTCAGGGTACTGGCCAGGTTGCCCGAGAGGATCAGCTCGAAGCGATTGCCGCTGGCATCGGCGTCGAAGTCTTTGATGTAGGTGCGGTTGTTGCTGGCGCTGTAGCTGACCTGCAGGGTGCCGCCACGGCCATTGCCCAGGCCGGTGAAACCGAGGCCGGCGAGGTCGATCTTGTCCTGGGTGACGTCGAAGTCGGTGATGGTGTCATCGAAGCTGGTGGTCGCGTTGCGGTAACTGTCCGACTGGGCGACGAACCGGAACGTATCGGCCCCGGTGCCCCCGGTGAGTTTGTCGATGCCGGCGCCACCGACGAGGATGTCGCTACCGGCCGCGCCATTGATCGTGTCGTTGCCTGCGCCGCCGTAGAAAATCTCGTTGGCGGCGCTGCCGAGCAGGGTGTCGTTGCCAGCCGTACCTTGCACGGTGGTCATGGGCACCGTGGCACTGACGTAGCTGCCGTCGCCATAGACCAGCGTGGCGCCATTACTGGTGTGGCTGATGGTGTTGGCGATGATCGCGTTGCGGTCGGTGCCGTCCTCGTTGCGCTCTGCCACGCCATAGGTCGACAGGTTGCTGCCGCTGATGATGTTGCCCTGGATGAGGTTGTCGCTGCCGTTGAAGTACTTGCCGGACACGCCCAGGGTGTCGTCGTAGGACTGGATGATGATTTCCGGTACGGCACCGCCCAGGGAATTGTTGTTGAGGGTGTTGTCGATGATTTCGACGTGGTTGCTGCCGTAGATGCGGATCCCGGCGCTGCTGTTGTCGTGGATGTCGACGCCGGTGACGGTCACTTCGCTGGAGAGCTTGATCAGCACCCCTTCGGCGCCGTTGCCATACACCTCGCCGCCGGTGATGGTGATGTTGTTGGGCGAGGGGATGTCTTCGCTACCGCGCTGGACCACGATGCCATTGCCGCCGTTGTCGTAGGCGACGTTGTTGGTCATGGTGACGTCGTGGGTGCTGGTGACGACGTTGAAACCGTGGCGGTCGTTGTCGTAGGCGACGTTGTTTTCGAAGGTGCTGTCGCTGAGGAAGTCGGCGACAAAACCGTCCAGGCCGTTGCCGTGGGACACGCTGTTCTTGATGACCATGTTGACGGTTTGCTCGTGGGGGTCGAAACCGTACCCGGAGCAATCCTTGATCTCGACGCTGTCGAGGGTGACGTTGGAGTCGTAGCCTTCTTGGCCGGGAATGTAGCCGTTGAACCAGCCGTCGACCTTGCCGGTGGTGCTGTCGCGGTTGCCGTCGATGGTGAGGTTGCTGACGCCGAAGTCGTGGGTTTCCTCGCCGTAGGCCGAGCGGATGATGCCGGTGATCTTGGTGTCGGAGCCGTCGACCAGCTTGACCGTGGTCTCGCCCATGCCGTCGCCGTACAGGTAGACGTTGCTCTTGAGCATCAGGCAGCCATCGGAAGGTTCCACTCCTCCCGAAACGATGTAGGTACCGGTCGGCATGTACACCTGCCCACCGCCGGCCGCGGCCGCCGCATCAATCGCACTCTGGATGGCTGCCGTGTCGTCGGTGATGCCATCTCCTTTGGCGCCAAAATTTTGTACGTTGAAAATCATGAGCTTATCTCCGTATCAGGCTTGAACCTCGGTAGACGTCAACATTCCATCGACGACCTTCGTGTTATGACCCAGCGGAGCGCAAAAGTTGTGACCGCATATCGGGGAAAGTGTCAAAAAGCCGGACTAACTGATCAGCGGTTGTGTAGGGATTGCGCAGGAGTAACGTTCTGTTGACGCTTTCTCAACGCCGACGATGCCCTTTCCTGTGGGAGCGAGCTTGCTCGCGATAGCGGTGCGCCAGTCAACATCGATGCAGCTGAACCGACGTTATCGCGAGCAAGCTCGTTCCCACAGGGGACACCGTGCGGTTTCCTTGATTGGCATCAACCCCACTTTCGGGATGGCGCGATAACCTCGAATAAACCATCGCCCCGCTGAAGAGGGCGACCGAGGAAGCTCATGATTTATCCGCTGTTTCTGACCTTGCACCTGTTTGCCGCGCTGGTTTTCATCGGCACGGTTTTCTTCGAAGTCCTGTTCCTGGAGAGCATTCGCAAGCAACTGCCCACCAAGGTCATGGTGCTGCTGGAGCAAGGCATCAGCCAACGCGCCCGGCAGTTGATGCCGTGGGTGCTGCTGGTGCTGTTCGGCGCGGGCATCGGCATGGTCTGGCTGCGCTATTGGCCGGTGCTGTCGTCGCCGTTGCAGTCATCCTTCGGTTTGCTGCTGGGGCTCAAGATCCTGTTGGCGGGCAGTGTGCTGGGGCATTTCCTCTGGGCCATGTGGCTGTTCAGGAGCGGACGCATGAACGCCCGCTACGTGCACATCATCCATACCAGCGTGTTCCTGCACATGGTCGCGATCGTGCTGCTGGCCAAGGCCATGTTCTACCTCACCTGGTAAGCACTGGCGCGTGGTTCCAAGGCGCTTGATACAGGTCAAGGTGGCCCGGCGGGTTACCCCGCAAACTGCTTGCGCACAGCCACTCGGAGATTGTCATGTTCGACCCGTTCCATACCCTCGGTGAGCGACCTTCGGGCCGTGCGCCTGTGGTGGCTGATTTCGATTGTCCGGTCGGTACACGTAGATTCCACACAGGCATCGGTTCGCTCGACCTGCTTCGAGGGTTGCGCAGCAGCCGTCAGAAACGACGGCCCTTGTCCCTGGCGGTGCACCTGCCTTCGCGCCTGCGGCTGGCGTCGTGTTCGCCCCTGGCCAGCGACTGCCGCTGCGGTGAGATCGAGGGCTACCTGCAACGCCTGACCTATGAGTTGGGGTTGGTCGGTTGCCACCTGGGCGCAGGGCGGCGCGTCGAGCAGTTTTGCCTGACCGGTGGCACACCGGTGATCGCTCATCTGCAGAAGCTGATGAGTGACCTGCGCAAGCGCTTTGACTTCAGTGAATACGACGGTGGCGACCACAGCATCGAGGTGGACTTGCACCACACCGACTGGTCGACCATGGGCCTGATCCGCGACCAGGGTTTCACTCATGTCAGCATCGGCGTCCCCGACATTGGCGTCGACAGCGACCTGTCGGTCGATTGTTACCAGAATCCGGCTCCGATCCATTCGTTGATCGATGCGGCGCGCACGTTTGGTTTTCGCTCCATCAACATTGACTTGGGTTACGGCCATGCCTGGCAGACGCCCAGCAGTTTCGCCCTGAAGCTGGCGACGCTGATCGAACTGGAACCGGACCGGTTGCACGCTTTCGACTATGCTCGCGCGCCTTATCGTTACCGCTCGAAGAACGCCGGGTTGGCCGGCGACTTTTGCAGCCCGGCCGACAAGGACGCCATGCGGCGGATCTGCTGCGAGCAACTGATTGGCGCCGGTTATCACTACATCGGCCTGGGCCAGTTCGTCAGGGCCGACGATGACCTGGCGGTGGCCCAGGAGCACGGACGCCTGCATCGCAATTGCCAGGGTTTTACTCGTCACGGTTGCTGTGATCACGTGGGCTTCGGTCTATCGGCCATCACTCAGATCGAGCACCTGTACGTACAGAACACCGACGACCTGCATCAGTATTGCCAACAGCTGGATGCCGGGCAGTTGCCGGTCCATCGCGGTTGGCGCTGTGAAGCGCAGGATCAGGTCAAGGCATGTGTGACCGAGCAGCTTTCCTGTGACCTTGAACTCGATATCCCGGCCATCGAGGCACGCTTCGGCCTGGTGTTTCGCGAGTATTTCGCGTCTCTCTGGCCGTCGCTGGAAGCTTTGCATGACCAGGGATTGATCGAACTGTCGAGCCGGTTTATCGGCATCCTGCCTGCCGGGCGCTTGAGCGTCGATGCGATCTGCAATCTGTTCGACCCAGGACTGGATGACGCAGGCCCACACCTTTTTGAAAAGTTGAATCCATCATGAATGCTGTATCCGGTTTCAATCGTGCCCTGGTGGAGAAATACGACCGCCCGGGGCCGCGCTACACCTCCTATCCGACGGCGCCGCAGTTCCACCAGGCCTTTGCCATGGATGAATACCAGCAGGCGGCCCAACGCAGTAACCAGGCACCGCTGCCCAAGTCGTTATCGGTGTACATCCACATCCCGTTCTGCCAGAGCCTCTGCTATTACTGCGCGTGCAACAAGATCATCACGCGCAAGACCCATCGTGCCGTCGAATACCTGACCTACCTCAAGCGCGAAATTGCCCTGCAGGCGACCTTGTTCGACCGCTCGCGCAAACTCACCCAGCTGCACCTGGGCGGGGGAACGCCGACTTACCTGACCCATGAGCAACTGGCCGACCTGATGGACTGCCTGCACCAGTCCTTCGACATGGACGACAGCGACGCCCATGAGTTTTCCATCGAGGTCGACCCGCGGACCATCGATGCGCAACAGATCCAGGGCCTGCGCCAGTTGGGGTTCAACCGCCTGAGCTTTGGCGTCCAGGATTTCGATGCCCAGGTGCAGATTGCCGTCAACCGAGTGCAAAGCGAAGCCCAGGTCGTCGAGCTTGTGGAAGCCGCGCGCCTGGCGCGCTTCAAGTCGGTCAGCGTCGATCTGATCTATGGCCTGCCTTTGCAGACCATCGCCAGTTTCGATGTCACCTTGAGCAAGATCATCGCCCTGCGTCCGGACCGGATCGCGGCCTACAGCTACGCCCACCTGCCGCAACGGGTGCGGGCGCAGCGGATGATCCGGCCAGAAGACATGCCGCCGCCAGAGCGCAAGCTGGAGTTGCTGGAACTGACCATCAATCGCCTGACTGAAGCCGGCTACGTCTACATCGGCATGGACCACTTTGCCTTGCCGGATGACGAACTGGTACGCGCCCGCGCCCAGGGCAGCCTGCAGCGCAATTTCCAGGGTTATTCCACCCACGCCGATTGCGACCTGATTGGCCTGGGGGTGTCCTCGATCGGCAAGGTGGGCGACAGCTACAACCAGAACGTCAAGGAGCTTTCCCAGTATTACGCGCGGCTGGATCAAGGCCTGCTGGCGGTACAGCGTGGTTATCGGCTGAGCGACGATGACCGGCTGCGGCGCGAGGTCATCAGCGAACTGATGTGTCACGCACGCATCGATTTCGGCCAGATCGAGAGCGCCCACGGCATTCGGTTTAGCGAGTACTTCGCCGATGCCCTGGACCGGCTCCAGGAGCTGGTGCGCGACGGGTTGCTGGACCTTCGCGACGACGAGCTGGTGTTGTTGCCCCAGGGACAATTGATGATGCGCAACGTGGCCATGGCCTTCGACGCGTACCTGGGGGCGGACCAGACGGTTCAGTATTCGCGTACGGTCTGAAAACTCAAGCTCGCGCTGGGTCTGTAGGAGCTGGCGAAGCCTGCGATCTTTTGATCGTTCCCACGCTCTGCGTGGGAATGCATCCCGTGACGCTCTGCGTCACCTTCCAGAAACGGAACGCGGAGCGTCCCTGGCGACATTCCCACGCAGGAGCGTGGGAACGATCGACGGGGGGCGTGGGCGGGATTTGGGCCAGGTTTTATCTTCCAGGTTGCAAAGCCCTTTTCAGAAACTCCGCCGTCCGGCTTTCCCGGCAGGCCGCGACTTCTTCCGGAGCCCCGCAGGCCACGACGTTCCCACCTTGGGAACCTGCGCCCGGACCGATGTCGATGACCCAGTCGCTCTGCGCCACAACGCGCATGTCATGTTCCACCACAACCACCGTGTGACCTTCCTCCACCAGGCGATTCAACTGCACCAGCAAGCGGTCGACGTCCTGGGGGTGCAGCCCGTTGGTGGGCTCATCCAACACATACAATGTCGCCCCCCGGGCCTTGCGCTGCAGTTCTGTCGCCAGCTTGATCCGCTGGGCTTCACCGCCGGACAGTTCCGTGGCCGGTTGGCCCAGGCGCAGGTAGCCCAACCCGATATCCTGCAGCACCTGCAATGAGCGCCTGGCCGCCGCTTGCTCGGCAAACACCTCAAGAGCCTGGTTCACGGTCAGTTGCAGCACCTGGGAAATGTCCAGGCCTTGCCAGCTCACCGCCAGGGTCTGCGGGTTGTAGCGCGCACCATGGCAGGTGGGGCAGGGCGCGTACACGCTGGGCATGAACAACAACTCCACGCTGACGAAACCTTCACCTTCGCAGGTCTCGCAACGGCCCTTGGCGACGTTGAAGGAAAACCGTCCGGCATCGAATCCCAGTGCTTGCGCCTGCTCTGTCGCGGCGAACAGTTTGCGCACGTGATCGAACAGCCCGGTGTAGGTGGCGAGGTTGGAGCGCGGGGTGCGGCCGATGGGTTTCTGGTCCACCTGGACCAGCCGCTTGACTGCTTCAAGCCCAGCGGTAACGCGCCCGCCGCTGGTTTGCACGGGTTCGTCTTCCAGGCCTTGCTCATCGGGTTCGGCGTTGGGGCTGGCCTGGCCCAGGTGCGCGCCGACCAGATCCAGCAGGGCCTGGCTGACGAGGCTGGATTTGCCTGAGCCGGAGATGCCGGTCACGGCGGTGAAGCAACCCAAGGGGAAGGCCGCGCTCAAGTTGTCGAGGTTGTTGCGGGTAATGCCTTCCAGGCGCAGCCAATCCTTGGGTACTCGGGGGCTGCGTGCCGTGACGTGTTCTTCGGCAAAGAGGTAGGCGCGGGTGCGTGATTCCGACACCTGGCCAAGGCCTGCCGGCGGACCGCTGTAGAGGACTTTCCCGCCTTGTTCGCCGGCGTCCGGGCCGACGTCGATGAGCCAGTCGGCGCGGCGCATGGTATCGAGGTCGTGTTCGACCACAAACACCGAGTTGCCGGCAGCCTTGAGGCGTTGCAAGGCGCCAAACAACGCTTCGCTGTCGGCCGGATGCAGGCCGGCGGAGGGTTCGTCCAGCACGTAGATCACCCCGAACAACTGGGAATTGAGCTGGGTCGCCAGGCGCAGGCGTTGCAGTTCGCCGGACGAAAGCGTCGGTGTGCTGCGTTCCAGGGCGAGGTAGCCCAGGCCGAGGTCGATCAGGGTGACGATCCGTTCCAGCAGCTCGGCGGCGATGCGTTGGGCGGCCAGGCGCTTCTCCAGGGAGAGGTTGGGGGTGTGGCGCGCGTCGGGCCCACCCGCGTGCGGGTTGTCGCCCCTGGCGGCGCGTTGCTCGCGGGCTTCTCGGGTTTGCTGGTGGCTGAGGACGTCTCCGGTTTCTTCGGCCTGTTCCAGGTAGTCGGGCGCCAGGACGCGCTTGAGCACGTCGGCCAGTTCAAGCAACGGCAGGTGCGACAGCTCGGCGATGTCCAGGCCGGCAAAGGTCACGGTCAGCGCCTGGCGTTTGAGGCGCTTGCCCTCGCACACGGGACAGGGGCTGGCGCGCATGTATTGCGCCACGCGTTTGCGCATCTGCGCGCTTTGGGAGTGCATGAAGGTGTGCAGCAGGTAGCGTCGGGCGCCGCTGAACGTGCCCTGGTAACTCGGTTCGAGCTTGCGTTTGAGGGCGGCGCGGGTCTGGGCCGGGGTGAGCCCGGCGTATACGGGAACGGTAGGGGTTTGTTCGGTGAAGAGAATCCAGTCCCGCTGCTTCTTCGGCAGGTCGCGCCAGGGGATATCGACGTCATAGCCCAGGGTCACCAGGATGTCCCGCAAGTTCTGGCCCTGCCAGGCCATGGGCCAGGCGGCCACGGCGCGCTCGCGGATGGTCAGCGACGGGTCCGGCACCATGGACGCTTCGGTGACCTCATAGACTCGGCCCAGGCCATGGCATTGCTGGCAGGCACCCTGTGGCGTGTTGGGCGAGAAGTCTTCGGCATAGAGCATCGGTTGGTCGGCCGGGTAGCTGCCGGCGCGAGAGTAGAGCATGCGAATCAGGCTCGACAGGGTGGTGACGCTGCCCACCGATGAGCGTGCGCTGGGGGTGCCGCGCTGTTGCTGCAAGGCGACTGCCGGCGGCAGGCCCTCGATGCTGTCCACGTCCGGCACGCCGACCTGGTCGATCAGGCGCCGCGCGTAGGGTGCGACGGACTCGAAGTAGCGCCGCTGGGCTTCTGCGTAAAGCGTGGAGAAGGCCAGCGACGACTTGCCGGAGCCCGACACGCCGGTAAACACCACCAGGGCATCGCGGGGGATGTCCACGTCGACATTCTTGAGGTTGTGTTCGCGGGCGCCACGCACCCGGACGAAACCGGTGCCTTGCGGCAAGTCAGCGGTTGAAGCGGGGGCGGAGCGTGGGGGCATCGGGCATTCCTTGTGGACGTTGCTGCAACGCTTCAGGGCGTTGTGGCGTTGCATTATGGCGATGGCAGAGTGGACTGGATCACAGCGCTGACAATTATGCGACCGGGTTCAACCGCTCGCGTGCGATAAAAATTTACTCCGGGCGCAAGAGATGAGAAAAGCTCTGCAGATTTTTCCCATGGATACGGACGCCTCATGCCACGATCGAAGTTGTTCTCCACGCTGTTTGTCGCGCTGCTGGCCGGTGCCGCGCTCTGGTACATCTGGATGATTGCCAGCGCCAAGCTGGAATTGGGTGGCGGCAGTCCCGATGAGCAACAAGTCGGCGCGGTGAAGGATACCCGGTTGCGAGCGATGTCCTCGTATTGCACAGGCGTGACGGTGACGCCACAGGGAACCTGGCTGGTGGCGCGCCTGGAGAGGGAGGCCCGGGAGCTCGAACCGTCCGCTGGCGTGTTGGACCTGGATGCGCTGGTCTATGGCCAGCCGAAGCAACCCAATGAAGCGGAAGAGTCTGGAACCTTTGCCGGCTTGTTTTCTCATGGTGACAAGGAAACCACCTTCATTTCCCGCCTGGACGCCCAAGGGCAATTTCAGCTCGTGGCACATGTCAGCGGCAGCGCTTGTATGGTAGCCAGCCCCGACGGGACCAGTGTGTTCCTGCTCACGGGCCTTCGTCGGCCTGAAACGGCGAATACCCATGATCCCGATCAGACCGTGGTCTTTCGCACTGATGATCAAGGCCAGCGCTGGACCTGGTTGACCAAGGGTTGGTTTCCCGAGGCCGAATCGTTGGCCTGGAGCCTGGCTCCCTATTTCCACGGCTCGAATGAAGTCTGGGCCGCAGGCACGCCGGACGCGGTGGATGAAGACGGCGATGAAGAGAAGCCGACTGCCGTTTCCACCGGCGTCTTCTACTCGGCTGATCGGGGGGCGAACAGCGCGTCGATAATGGCGCCCGAGTCGCTGCTGGTGTCCGCCAAATACGCCCACGGCAAACGTGCTGACATCACTGACTGGGGCACGAATACAGATGAGCATGGGGAAATCCAGACCAATGTCCTGCAGCTGGATGCACAGACGGCCTTTATCTGGGTGTCCCAACGCTTCTGGGGCGCCCATCCGGATGGCGTCAGCGACAATATCGCGATCAACGTCACGACACGGGCCCGGCTGCAAGCCAAGGCCGGGCAGTGGCAGGTGGTCGAGGTACAGCGTGACGACAAGCTGTTTGTGAGCAAGCTGATACAGAATGACGCCGGGCGGGTGATTGGGCTGATTGACCAGGGTGATCGCGGGCGAGAGGTTGTCGCCGAACTGGACACCGCCGCACTGACCTGGACGACCATGGGTGACCTGCCCAGTGTGTTTGCCCCCCTGGCATCGCAGACCCAGGTGCGTGGCGACAATCTCTGGTTGGGCCAGAACACCCTTCTGATCAACACGACCAGCGACCACCATCCACCGCGGTGGCTCTACTGGTGGTCGGACGCAAACATCTCCGCCGATGGGGTGTTCTATTCCAAGGATTGGGGGCGCTCCTGGCAGCACCTCGCCATCGACGGTTACCTGGGCATTCTTGGTTTCCAACCGGCGCAGGACCGGGTGTTCTGGGCCAATGGCAACTGGTACGACAACAATGACGGCCGTATCTATTCCTATGGGTTGCGCTGAGCACTGTGGGAACGATCGGGGTGCGGCGACGGTGGAAGATCGTTCCCACGCTCTGCGTGGGAATGCCGCCAGGGACGCTCCGCGTTCCGCTTCTGGAAGGTGACGCAGAGCGTCACGGGATGCATCCCACGCGGAGCGTGGGAACGATCAACACCTTTGGGGCAAGGCTTAAGTTTTTCCCAAGTTGATTTCAATCAAGGGCCGAAGAAGGGGCCGGCCCCTACCATGATCGCCAAGATCCTGTCTTTAAGCCCTGGCGTCCATGACCCCTCACTTTGTGATGCTGCACCTATCCCGCTTCTGGCTCCACGGGCTGTTCGTTCTCCTGCTGTTGTTCACGGGCCTGGTCCAGGCCAAGGACTACGGTGACGTCCCGCAACAGCGCATCCACCATGTCCTGAATCAGACCGACTCGATCTCCGAGCCCGAAGGGCGGTTCAAGGTGCGCAAGCTGTCCGCTGCCGGCAAGGTTGTGGGCTATGTGTTCCAGAGCCTGGACGTGGTGGACATTCCCGCCTATTCCGGCAAGCCGATCAACGTCCAGGTCATTCTCGATCCGGCCGGTGTGATTCTCGATGCCTATGTGCTCGAACACCATGAGCCGATCCTGCTGATCGGCATCGCCGAAGAAAAACTCCACGCGTTCAGCGCGCGCTACAGCGGTATCAAGGTCAACCAACGGGTGGTGGTGGGGCATTCCAGCGATCCGAATGCCGTGACCGTGGATGCCATCGCCGGGGCTACCGTGACGGCGATGGTGGTCAACGAAGTCATCATGCGTGCCGCCCACGATGTCGCGGTGTCCCTGGGCCTGGTCAAGGGTGATGCGGGGTTGGCCGTGGCGCCGGCGCGTGTGCGTGAGGACATCTACGAGCCCGCCGACTGGAAGACCCTGACCGGTAACGGCGCTATCCGCCGTCTGCTCCTGACCCGTGGCCAGGTTGACGCTTCCTTCAAAGGCACTGAGGCCGAACAGGTCGAAACCGCCAGCGGCGAGCAGGTGAACGACACCTTCATCGACCTCTATGCCACCCACCTCAACCCGCCCACCATCGGTCGCAACCTGCTGGGTGAGGCGCAATACCGCACACTGATGGCCGAGCTCAAGCCGGGCGAGCAGGCCATCGCGGTGATGGGCAGCGGTCGTTATTCCTTCAAGGGTTCGGGATACGTGCGTGGCGGCATCTTCGACCGGGTGCAACTGCGTCAGTCCGGCGACACCATCAGCTTTCGCGACTTGGATTTTCAGCGCCTGAATGATGTGGCCCTCGACGACATGCCGGACTTCGATGAAATGGCGATTTTCATCATCCGTGCCTCCCACCGTTTCGACCCTGGTTCACCCTGGACCCTGGAACTGCTGGTGCGCCGCCAGACCGGACCGGTCAGCGGCACCTTCAGCAGTTTCGAGTTGGCCTATCAACTGCCCGAACCTTACCTGGAACGGCCATTGCCTACCGCCGAGCAACTGGCGGCCGCCGAAGAAGCCAGCCGGCCGATGTGGCTGACGCTCTGGTATCAGAAAAGTGTCGAAATCAGCGTGCTTGGCGTAGCCCTGCTGGTGCTGACGGCGATCCTGTTTTTCCAGGACTCACTGGCCCGGCGGCCGACGCTGTTGCATTGGCTGCGCCGCGGTTATCTGGTCTTCACCGTGGTGTTTCTCGGCGGCTACGCCTTGGCCCAGTTGTCGGTGGTCAACGTGCTGACCTTCGTCCACGCCTTGTTCGAAGGCTTTCGCTGGGAGCTGTTCCTCACCGATCCGCTGATATTCATTCTTTGGGTGTTCACCGCCGGCAGCATTCTGCTGTGGGGGCGTGGGGTGTTCTGCGGCTGGCTGTGTCCGTTCGGCGCGTTGCAGGAGTTGATCAACGAACTGGCGCGCAAGCTCAAGGTGCCCCAATACGAGTTGCCGTTCGCCGTGCATGAGCGGCTCTGGGCGATCAAGTACATCATTTTGCTGGTGCTGTTCGGCGTTTCGCTGGAGTCGATGGCCACCGCCGAACGGCTGGCCGAAGTGGAACCCTTCAAGACCGCCATCACCCTCAGGTTCGACCGCCAGTGGTGGTTCGTGGCGTACGCAGTGGGCCTGCTGGTGATCAACCTGTTTACCCGCAAGGTCTATTGCCGCTACGTCTGCCCGCTGGGCGCGGCCCTGGCGATGCCGACCCGGCTGCGGCTGTTCGACTGGCTCAAGCGCCGCAAGGAGTGTGGCAACCCCTGCCAACTGTGCGCCAAGGAATGCGAGATCCAGGCGATTCATCCCGATGGTCGGATCAATGCCAACGAATGCCATTACTGCCTCGACTGCCAGATGACCTGGCACAACGAAAACAAATGCCCGCCGCTGATCAACAAGCGCAAGAAGCGCGGCAAGGCGACCGTGAGCGATCCGCAACTGATTCCCGTGGTGCAGGTGAACCCGGCGCCTTGAGGCACCCCAATGGCCTGTCCCTTGACCCTTTCATTCTTCATGGAGCACACAGCATGAGCGATAAAAAAAACCAAACCCCGGGCTCGGTGGAAGAACCCAGGGGTGTCAGCCGGCGCAGTTTTCTCGGCACTGGCGCGGTAACCGGTGCCGTACTGGCCGGCGCGACGGCGCTGGGGGCCGGGACGTTCACCCGTGAGTCCTGGGCTGCGGCGGCCAAGGAGGCCAAATCCAAGATCCACGTCGGGCCCGGGGAGCTGGACGAATACTACGGTTTCTGGAGCGGCGGCCACCAGGGCGAGGTGCGGGTGCTGGGCGTGCCGTCGATGCGTGAGCTGATGCGCATCCCGGTGTTCAACGTCGATTCGGCCACTGGCTGGGGCCTGACCAACGAAAGCAAACGCATCCTGGGCGACAGCGCCAAGTACCAGAACGGCGATTGCCACCACCCGCACATCTCCATGACCGACGGCAAGTACGACGGCAAATACCTGTTCATCAACGACAAGGCCAACTCGCGGGTCGCGCGCATTCGCCTGGACATCATGAAGTGCGACAAGATCCTCACCGTGCCCAACGTGCAAGCCATCCACGGCCTGCGCCTGCAAAAGGTGCCGTACACCAAGTACGTGTTCGCCAACGCTGAGTTCGTGATCCCGCACCCCAACGACGGCCACACCTTCGACCTGCAGGATAAGAACAGCTTCACGATGTTCAACGCCATCGATGCCGAGAAAATGGAAATGGCGTTCCAGGTGATCGTCGACGGCAACCTGGACAACTCCGATGCCGACTACACCGGCAAATACGCCGCCAGCACCTGCTACAACTCCGAGAAGGCCTACGACCTGGGCGGCATGATGCGCAACGAGCGCGACTGGGTGGTGGTGTTCAACATCCCGCGTATCGAGGCGGCGATCAAGGCCGGCAAGTTCATCAACCTGGACGGCTCCAAGGTGCCGGTGGTCGATGGCCGCAAGACCGATGGCAAGGACTCCGAATTCACTCGCTACATTCCCGTGCCGAAGAACCCCCACGGGCTCAACACTTCGTCGGACGGCAAATACTTCATCGCCAACGGCAAGCTGTCGCCCACGGTTTCGATGATCGCCATCGACCGCCTGGACGATTTGTTCGCCGACCGCTTCAAGGACCCACGCGAAGTGATTGTCGCCGAGCCGGAACTGGGGCTTGGGCCGCTGCACACCACGTTCGACGGGCGCGGCAATGCCTATACGACCTTGTTCATCGACAGCCAGGTGGTGAAGTGGAACATGGACGAGGCCATCCGCGCCTACAAGGGCGAGAAGGTCAATTACATCAAGCAGAAACTCGACGTCCAGTACCAGCCCGGCCACAACCATGCGTCCCTCACCGAAACCAGCGAGGCGGACGGCAAGTGGCTGGTGGTGTTGTGCAAATTCTCCAAGGACCGCTTCCTGCCCACCGGCCCATTGCACCCGGAGAACGATCAGTTGATCGACATTTCCGGTGAAGAAATGAAGCTGGTCCACGACGGCCCGGCCTTCGCCGAACCCCATGACTGCATTCTCGCCCGGCGCGACCAGATCAAGACCCAGAAAATCTGGAACCGCAACGATCCGTTTTTCGCCGACACCGTGGCCCGGGCGAAGAAGGACGGCATCAACCTGGAAACCGACAACAAGGTCATCCGCGACGGCAACAAGGTGCGGGTGTACATGACGTCGATGGCGCCGGCCTATGGCCTGACGGAATTCACCGTGAAGCAAGGCAACGAGGTGACGGTGACTATCACCAACATCGACCAGATCGAAGACGTCACCCATGGTTTTGTCATGACCAACCACGGCGCGAGCATGGAGATCAGCCCGCAACAGACCTCTTCGATCACTTTCACCGCCGACAAGGCCGGCTTGCATTGGTACTACTGCAGCTGGTTCTGCCACGCCCTGCACATGGAAATGGTCGGGCGCATGCTGGTTGAAAAGGCCTGAGACGGCTCGTCAAGGAGACAGCTTCAATGACCGGGAAAACGCCACAACCTGCGGGTTACGCTCGCCAACCGGTCATTGCGCTGGTGCTTTGCCTGTTATCGGGCGGCGCGCTCGGCGCGCCGCAGCCGATCACCAATTTGCCTTTGCAGGCCGAGGGCGACCAGCAATGGCGCCTGCCTGCGGGCCAGTACCGGGGCTCGTTCAGCATTGACCAGCCCATGACCCTCACCTGTGCGCCGGAGGCGGTATTCCAGGGCCAGGGCGAGGGCAATGGCGTGATCATTCGCGCCCCGAACGTGCGGATCCAGGGGTGTACGTTCCTGGACTGGGGCCACGACCTGACGGCCATGAACGCCGCCGTGTTCATCCAACCGGTCGCCCAAGGGGCCGTGGTGCGTGGCAACCGGATGCAGGGCCAGGGCTTCGGTATCTGGGTCGATGGCACGCGGGACGTCAGCCTGATCGACAACCGCATCCAGGGCGACCCCAGCCTGCGCTCCCAGGACCGTGGCAATGGCATCCATTTGTATGCCGTACACGGCGCCCGGGTCATCGGTAACCAGGTACACGAAACCCGCGACGGCATCTACATTGACACCTCCAGCGGCAACCTGCTCCAGGGCAATGTCCTGGAGGACCTGCGCTACGGCGTGCATTACATGTTCGCCAACGATAACCGCCTGCTGGATAACGTTACCCGGCGCACCCGCACCGGTTATGCCCTGATGCAAAGCCGCCAGCTGACGGTCACCGGCAATCGCTCCGAACAGGATCAGAACTACGGGATCCTGATGAACTACATCACCTATTCGACCCTGCGCGACAACTTCGTCACCGACGTGCGCGACGGGTCCACCGGCGACACCATGATCACCGGCGCCGAGGGCAAGGCCCTGTTCATCTACAACTCATTGTTCAACCGCATCGAAGGCAACCATTTCGAGCGCAGCGCCGTGGGCATCCACCTGACGGCCGGCTCGGAGGATAACCGCATCGCCGGCAATGCCTTCGTCCACAACCAGCGCCAGGTCAAGTACGTTGCCACCCGATTGCAGGAATGGTCGGCGGACGGTCGCGGCAATTACTGGAGCGACTACCTGGGCTGGGATCGCAACGGCGATGGCTTGGGCGATGTCGCCTATGAGCCCAACGACAACGTCGATCGCCTGCTGTGGCTGTATCCCCAGGTGCGCTTGTTGATGAACAGCCCGGGAATCGAACTGCTGCGTTGGGTGCAGCGAGCTTTCCCGGTGATGAAATCCCCCGGGGTGATGGACAGTCATCCGCTGATGGAAACGCCTGTCCAGCCCCCGCCACGCAACAGTGCCCAGGAGGACGCGTCTTGAACGTCGTCGAGATCGAAGGCGTCAGCCAGTACTATGGCGATGTCGCCGTGCTGCGCGGGCTGGACTTGAATCTGGCCCAGGGCGAAGTGCTCGGCCTGTTCGGGCATAACGGTGCGGGCAAGACCACCACCATGAAGCTGATCCTCGGTTTGCTGCGGGCCAGCGAGGGGCAGGTGCGTGTCTTCGGCCGAGCGCCCAGCGACCCGAGCGTGCGGCAGATGCTCGGTTATCTGCCCGAGAACGTGATGTTCTATCCGCAGTTGAGCGGGCTGGAAACCTTGCGCCATTTTGCCCGGCTCAAAGGTGCTGCACCGGAGCAAGTGCAGCGTTTGCTGGAAGAGGTCGGGCTGGCGGGTGCCGCGACACGGCGGGTGAAAACGTATTCCAAGGGCATGCGCCAGCGTCTTGGTCTGGCCCAGGCGCTGCTCGGCCAACCGCGCCTGTTATTGCTGGATGAACCGACCGTGGGCCTGGACCCTATTGCCACCCAGGACCTCTATCAGTTGCTCGACCGCCTGCGTTGGCAGGGCACCAGCATCATTCTCTGTTCTCACGTCCTGCCTGGCGTGGAAGCTCACATCAACCGCGCCGCGATTCTCACCAGAGGGCGCCTGTTGGCCTTGGGCAGCCTGGCCCGGCTGCGGGAGGACGCCGGGCTGCCGACGCTGATCCGCGCCTCGGGCCTGTCGCGGGCCGACTGGCTTCGCCAGCATTGGCGCAGCGAGGGGCACGCCACCCAAGGCTGGGGCGCAGAAGGGGTGCAAGTGTCCGCGCCGGATGGCAGCAAACTTAAATTGCTGCGCCAGTTACTGGCCCAGGATGACCCGTCGGATGTCGAGATCAAGCCGCCGTCGCTGGAGGACTTGTACCGTCATTACATGGTCCGTGCCGCAGCCGAGGAGACCAGCCTATGAATCCGGTCTGGAACATGGCCCGCAAGGAATTCAGCGATGGCCTGCGCAATCGCTGGTTGTTGGCGATCAGCCTGTTGTTCGCGGTGCTGGCGATCGGCATCGCCTGGCTCGGCGCGGCGGCGTCCGGTCAACTGGGGTTCACCTCGGTACCGGCCACGGTGGCGAGCCTGTCCAGCCTGGCGACCTTCCTGATGCCGCTGATTGCCTTGCTGCTGGCCTATGACGCGATTGTCGGCGAGGACGAGAGCGGCACCTTGCTGCTGTTGCTGACCTACCCGTTGGGCCGCGGCCAATTGCTGCTGGGCAAGTTTGTCGGCCATGGCTTGATCCTGGCCCTGGCCACTTTCATCGGTTTTGGCTGCGCGATGCTTGCCATCGCCCTGTTGGTGGACGATGTCCAGTTGAGCCTGCTGCTCTGGGCCTTCGGTCGGTTCATGGTGTCCAGCACGCTGCTGGGCTGGGTGTTCCTCGGGCTCGCCTATGTGCTGAGCAGCTTGTCGGCAGAAAAATCCACCGCAGCCGGATTGGCGCTGGGGGTGTGGTTTTTCTTCGTGCTGGTGTTCGACCTGGCCTTGCTGGCGTTGCTGGTGCTGAGCGAGGGGCGCTTCAGCCCGGAACTGTTGCCCTGGCTGCTGCTGTTCAACCCTACCGACGTGTATCGGCTGATCAACCTGTCCGGGTTCGATGCGGCGTCCAGCGGCGCCGCGGTGCTGACCTTGGGCAGCGACCTGCCGGTGTCGGCGCCTTTGCTCTGGCTGTGCCTGGGCTTGTGGATGGCGGTTCCGTTGTGGCTGGCCTATCGGTTGTTCAATCGCCGGTGTCCGTGAATTTCAATCTTGATAAGGGAGCATGCAACGATGAACAAGGTGTACCTCAAGGGGGGCCGCCTCTTGGCCGGGGTGTTGATGTGCCTGGCGCTGGCGGCCTGCGGCAAGGCCGAGCCACCTGCGGCCAGCGAGGCGGCGCTGGCGTTTCATCCCAGTGACGAGTGCCATGTGTGCGGCATGGTCATCACTGACTTCCCCGGGCCCAAGGGCGCGGCGGTCGGGGCAGGGGGCGTGAAGAAATTCTGCTCGCCGGCGGAGATGCTGGGCTGGTGGTTGCAGCCGGAAAACCATCGGGCTGACGTCAAGCTGTATGTCCACGACATGGGCCGCAGCCATTGGGATACACCGGATGACGCCCACCTGATCGACGCCCGGACCGCCTACTTCGTCATCGGCAGTGGGCTTAAAGGCGCCATGGGCGTTGTCCTGGCCTCGTTCTCCGACCCCCAGGCGGCACAAAAGCTCGCCAGCGACACCGGCGGCCGGGTGCTGCGGCTGGAAGACATCGACCAGAAATTGCTGGGGCAGGCGACTGCCATGGCGCCGATGAGTCACTGATATTGCTTGTTCGGCAAACCACGCTTGTGGCAGGGGCGCTTGTGGGAGCAATCTCATCCCATGGAAGCGTCCACCCGCTACCCAAGTAGCATTCGTCGACTCGACGCGGCTTCGTACACTCAGGGCTCCTATCACGCACCCGTCGGAGGCGAAGATGCAGCAGGCCCAGAGCGAAGGTGTGGTGAGCGCCATGTCCCAGGCGACGGACGTCCAGCAGGTGGCCCAGGAGCTGGCGCGGCAGTTGTTGCACCCGCACCTGGGCTTCGTGCTGTTTTTCTGTTCCGCCGAATACGACCTGCCGGCCCTGGGCCAGGCGTTGTCCCAGAGTTTCGGCGGGATTCGCCTGGTGGGCTGTACCAGCGCCGGTGAAATCACCGCCCAAGGTTATGGTCGCAACTGCGTGACGGCGGTGGGGTTCGATCACCGGCACTTTTCCATCGCCGCCGAACTGATCGGTGAAATGGAGCGCTTCAGCCTGATCGACGCCCAGCAAATGGTCGAGCGCCTGGCGAGCGGCTGTCGCAGCAACGCCTTGGCCCCGATCAAGGGTCACAGTTTCGCCTTGACCCTGCTCGATGGCCTGTCCAGCCGCGAGGAAATGGTGCTGGCGGCCTTGAGTGCCGCGCTGGGGGATATCCCGCATTTCGGCGGGTCGGCTGGCGATGACAACTACCTGACCCACACCCACGTGTACTTCGAAGGCCAGTTCCACAGTGGCGCGGCCGTGGTGGTGTTGATCAATACCTGGCTGGAATTCGAAGTCTTCACTACCCATCACATCCTGCCTCGCCAAGAGAAGCTGGTGGTGACCGGTGCCGACAGCGCCTCGCGGCGGGTCTATGAGCTCAACGCCGAACCCGCCGCAGAAGAATACGCCCGGCACATCGGCGTGCCGGTGAGCGCCCTCGACTATCGGGTCTTCGCCGCCCATCCACTGGCGGTGCGCATCAACGATCAGTACTACGTGCGGGCGATCCAGCAGGTGCACCCGGACCTGAGCCTGAGTTTCTACTGCGCGGTGGAGAACGGCATCGTTCTCACCGCCATGACCCCCGGTCCCTTGCTGCAAAACCTGCAAACGCTGTTCGACGGTTTGCAGGCCCGTCTCGGTGATCTGTTGCTGACCATCGGCTGCGATTGCTTTCTCCGGCGCCTGGAGCTGGAAGATCGCGGCGGCCTGGAGCAGATCGGCCAGTTCCTGCGCGAACAACGGGTGATGGGGTTCAACACCTATGGAGAACAGTTCAATGGCATGCATATCAACCAGACGTTCACCGGAGTTGCCATTGCCCGACATCGCGTCCCCGGCCATCGTTGAGCTGCAGGCCCAGCTCGCTGCCCTGCAGCACGAAAACCGCAAGTTGCGGCGCATCAACGAGGCGCTGATCGAACGGGTGGAGTCTGGCGTAACCCGGGGCAACGACCCGTATGCGGCGTTCCAGCACTCGGTGGTGCTGGCCGAGCAGGTGCGCGAGCGCACCGATGCGCTGAACCAGGCCATGGCTGAACTCAAGGCCGGCAATCACTTGCTGGGCGAGGCGCGGCTGCGGGCGGAAACCGCCCACCGGCACCTGATCGACGCCATCGAAAGCATCTCCGATGCGTTTGTGCTGTTCGATGAGCAGCAACGCATTGTCCTGTTCAACAGCCGCTTCAAGGCCTTCTGGGCCAACAGCCGGGTGCGCATCATCGCCGGAATGCGTCTCTCCGAGGTCAAGCGCTTGATGACCGCCAACGGGCTGTTTAGCGAAGAGCCTCGGGGCCAGGCCGACGAGCACGTGCTGTACCGGCTGCAGAACGGACGTTGGCTGCAAGTCAGCGAGCGACCGACCCAGGAGGGCGGCCGGGTAATCCTGTTCACCGATATCACCGACGTCAAGCTCAGCGAAACGGTGCGCCGCGAGCAGGCCATCGCGCAGAAATCCCACCTGTTGCAGCGGGCGGTGGACAACCTGTCCCAGGGCGTGGCGATGGTCAACGCCCAAGGCGTGCTGGAGCTGTGGAACCGGCGTTTCCTCGAACTCAGCGGCCTGGCACCGGTAGCGGCGCACCGGCCATTCAATGAAGTGATTGCCGACAGTGAGCTGCAACTGCTGACCCCGGCCAGTCGCGACAGCAACGGCCGGCTGATCCACGAATCCGAGCAGCGCCTGTCCGATGGCCGGGTCCTGGAGATTCGTACGCATCCCTTGCCCACTGGCGGCTACGTCAACACCTTCACCGACATCACCGAACGCTACCAGCACGCCGAGGCGCTGAGCGAAAGCGAACGCTGGATTCGCCTGATCACCGACCATGTGCCGGCGCTGATCGCCTACCTCAACGCCGACCTGGTCTACGAATTCACCAACAAGGTCTACGAGCAGTGGTATTGCTGGCCCCGTGGCGTGATGCTCGGCCAGAGCCTGCGCGAAGCCCATAGCGAGCAGCATTACCAGCGCCTGGAGGCCTACGTGGCGCGGGCGTTGGCGGGTGAGAGCGTGACGTTCGAGTTCGCCGAGACCAATATCAACAATCAGGAGCGCTACATGCTGCGCTCCTATGTACCCAACCGCCTGGCCAACGGCGAAGTGGTGGGAATTTTCGTGCTGATCCGCGACATCACCGAACGCCGGCGCACTGCTGAAGCGCTGCACCAGGCCTACCAGAACCTGGAACAGCGGGTCCAGGAGCGCACGGCCGAACTGACCACCCTCAACGAGCAGTTGCTGCGCGAAATCGACGAGCGCAGCCGGGTGGAATTGCGCCTGCGGGAGGCCAAGCGCGAGGCCGAGCAGGCCAACCTGTCGAAGACCAAGTTTCTCGCAGCGGTCAGCCATGATCTGCTGCAACCGCTCAACGCCGCCCGGCTGTTCACCAGCGCCTTGCTGGAGCGCCGCGAGCCGGTTGCCAACGCGCAACTGGTGCGTAACGTCAGCAATTCACTGCAGGACGTGGAGAACCTGTTGGGCACCCTGGTGGATATATCCAAACTGGACGCCGGGGTGATCAAGGCCGATGTCGCGCCGTTCGGCCTCAGCGAGCTGCTCGACAACCTGGCCGCCGAATACGCCCAGATCGCCCGCAGCGAAGGGCTGGAGCTGCACTTTGTCGGCTGTTCGGTGCTGGTGCGCAGCGACATGCAATTGCTCGCGCGAATCCTGCGCAATCTGCTGAGCAACGCTATTCGCTACACCCCCAGCGGCCGGGTGGTGCTGGGTTGTCGGCGCCACCGCCAGCGCGTGTCGATCCAGGTCTGGGACAGCGGCATCGGCATTGCCGAGAACCGCCTGGAGGAAATATTCCAGGAGTTCAAGCGCGGCGACGTGCAGCGCCCGAATCAGGACCGTGGGTTGGGCCTGGGCCTGGCGATTGTCGAGAAAATCGCCGGGATCCTCGGGCACCGGATCCAGGTGCGCTCCTGGCCGGGCAAGGGCTCGATGTTCTCTATCGACGTGCCGCTGAGCGCCACCGCGCCCAAGCCGCTGCCGTGCCTGGACATGAGCGAGCCGATGCTCGAACGACTGCGTGGGGCGCGGGTCTGGGTACTGGATAACGATGCGGCGATCTGTGCCGGCATGCGTACGTTGCTGGAGGGCTGGGGTTGCCAGGTAGTGACCGCGTTGTCAGAACAGGACCTGGCCCGCCAGGTGGACAACTACCATGCCGAGGCTGACCTGTTGATCGCCGATTATCACCTGGACAACGATCAGAACGGCGTCGATGCGGTGGCCCGGATCAACGCCCGCCGGGCCTCACCGATCCCGGCCATGATGATCACCGCCAACTACAGCAACGAACTCAAGCAGCAGATCCGCGAACGCGGGCACACCCTGATGCACAAGCCGGTGCGACCGATGAAGCTCAAGATTGCGATGAGTCATCTGTTGGGCCAGGCCCAGAGCCATTGATCGTTCCCACGCTCTGCGTGGGAATGATCGATAGTGTCCAGCGGTTCAACGCCGCAGATAAGCCCCGAAATCAATATCCCCGGCACTGAGGATCGCCTGCACCCGGTTGTGCACGTTGAGTTTGCGCAGGATCGCCGAGACGTGAGCCTTGACCGTGGTTTCGGCGATGTCCAGGGTGTAGGCGATCTGTTTGTTCGACTCGCCCTTGGTCATGCGTTCGAGCACCAGCAATTGCTTGCGGGTCAAGGCCTGGAGCAGTTCCGGCGGGAAGCTCGGGTTTTCGTTCAGGCGCCGCCCCATCGGGCTTTTTTGCGTACGAATGATGTCCGGCGGCAGGTACACGTTGCCGTTGAGGATCTGCTCGATGGCGTCGGTCATCTGCGAGCGTGGCGAGGATTTGGTGATGAAACCCACCGCGCCATAGGTGATGGCCTGCAGCACCACCTGTTTGTCCTGCTCGGCGGAGACAATCACCACGGGGATGGTCGGTGCCTCGTTGCGCAGGTTGATCAGGCCATTGAGCCCGTGCATGCCGGGCATGTTCAAGTCCAGCAGGATCAGGTCCAGGTCGTCGTGCTCGGCAGTCAAGGCCAGGGCACTGTCCAGGTCGGCGGTCTCCATGACCTCGCTGCCAGGAAAACCGTCGCTGATGACGTTGTGGATGGCTTCGCGAAACAGTGGGTGATCGTCGGCTATCAGGATTTTATACATGGCCATTCACCTCGTTATTGTCGTGTGGGGCAGAGCAGTTGCACGCACTTCTTGCAAGATCAGGGAAAGGGTTCGGGCCGGGCCGCTTGCAGGGGCAGGTTGGCCGCCTCCCAGGCATCGAGGCCATCGCGATACCAGTACAGATGGTTATAGCCCATGGCAGCGGCGCGTTTTACCGCGTTCCAGCTCAGCCAGCAATCTGCGCGGCAATAAAAGACCAATGGCGAATCCAACCGCCCGCCGGTGGCCGCGCGCAGGTGATGGCTGAAGTAGTCCTGCCAGGTCGGGTCGAGGTCGCCGTCACCGGTATTGGCCAGCCACAGGCTGCCGGGGAGATTGGCGTGGGGTTCGTTGTCGATGAAACGCCCTTGGACCCACGGCCTACGATAGACGTCGATCAGCACTGGGGGCGAGGCTTGGCCGAGCAGCTGTTGCAGGGCCTGGGTGTCGAGGGTCTGGGCGCCGTCGACAGTGGCGGGCGTCGGGCTGCGGTATTGGCCGATGCGATAACCCTGCGCTGAAAACAGCGCGGTATCGGCCTGCGCAACATTCAGCGCCAGGCCCAGCAGGAGGATCGCCAGCAAACGGGGCATAGGATTTATCCTTTTTGTTATGCGCCCATTACATGCCAGGGTCGAGGTCTTGTGAATGCGACCATGGACAGGAAAACCAGTACTAAAGTAGTAATTTCGACCATGGGCCCTGCACAGAACCCTTGTGGAGAACCTTGTGGGAGCGAGCTTGCTCGCGATAGCGACGGATCATTCAGCAAGGATGTTGACTGATACACCGCTATCGCGAGCAAGCTCGCTCCCACAGGATTGCACCCACAGGAATCTGGGCATGGGGCAGGATCAATTGGCCTTGCGCAACGCCGCATGCTGCGGATTGAACGTCCACACCGCCAACAGCGCGAACACCAGGGTCAACCCCACGCACACCGCCATCGCCAGCAGGTTGAACTGCTCGTACAGCGCAAAACGCACCAACTCCACGCCGTGGGTGAACGGGCTGACCGAGCAGAGCCAGTACAGCCAAGGGCTGGCTTCCTGCATTTTCCATAGCGGGTACAGTGCCGAAGACAGGAAGAACATCGGGAAAATCACGAAATTCATTACCCCGGCGAAGTTCTCCAGTTGCCGGATGGCATTGGACAGCAACAAGCCCAGGGCGCTGAGCATCAGGGCCACCAGCAACAGGGCCGGCAGGGCCAGCAGCAGGCCCATGGTCGGTGGCTGGATACCGTACAACCAGGCGATGGCGAGAAAGGCGTAGACCTGCAAGAGCGAGATCAGCGACGTCGCCAACAACTTGCTCGCCAGCAGAAAAGCCCGGGGCAGGGGACTGGTGAGCAGCACGCGCATGCTGCCCATCTCCCGGTCGTAGACCATCGACAGCGAGCCCTGCATGCCGTTGAACAACAGGATCATGCAGGCCAGCCCGGGCACGATGTACACCTCATAGGGGATGTAGGTGTCGTAGGGCGCGATGATGGCGATACCCAGTGCCGCGCGAAAACCGGCGGCGAACACCAGCAGCCACAGCAGGGGCCGGACCAGGGCACTGAGCAGCCGTGTGCGTTGCAGCACGAAGCGCAGCCATTCGCGCGTCACGATGCCGCTGAAACATTGCCAGTACGCATTCATGGCCGGACTCCCGAGGCGGTCAAGCGAGTGAAGGCCGAGCCGAGGGTGCCGCCGTGTTCCAGGCTCACCGCGTCGGCCTGTCCGCTGGCGACCAGGCGGCCCTGATGCACGATCAACAGATCGTCGCTGGGCTGCACTTCGTCGAGCAAGTGAGTGGTCCAGAGCACGCTGATACCTTGCTCGCTGCACAGTTGCCGGATGTGCAGGCCCAGGGCTAGGCGGCTGGCCGGATCAAGGCCGACGCTGGGTTCGTCGAGCAGCAACAGGCGCGGTTCGTGGAGCAGGGCGCGGGCGATCTCGACCCGGCGACGATGGCCACCGTTGAGGTCGCGTACCCGCTCGTGGCGGCGCTCCGTCAGGTGCTGGCGGGTCAGTTCAGCGTCGATGCGGGCGCTGCCCTGGCGCCGCGAAAACCCGTGCAGCGCCAGGTGATAGCGCAGGTTCTGTTCGATGCTCAGGTCCAGGTCCAGGGTGCTCTGTTGGAACACCACGCCCAACTGGCGCAGGGCCGATCTTGGTGATTTTTGCAGGGAATGACCGCCGATGCGGATCTCGCCACGTTGCAGGTCGTACAAACGCGTGAGCAGGGCGATCAGCGTCGACTTGCCGGCACCGTTGGGCCCCAGCAGCGCAGCGAAACGCCCGGCGGGAAGGCTGAAATTCATCTGCTTGAGGGCTTCGCGCGTGCCATAGGCAAAGCTCAGGTCGCTGACCTCCAGGGCGTTCATGGCGTGACCACCACGCCCCAAGGGTAGCGCCCGACTTTCACCGACTTCAGGACCTTGCGGCTCTCAACATCGATCACCGAGACATCGCCGCTGACGCCGTTGGTCGCCAGCAGCTGCTTCTGGTCCGGGGTGAACGCCAGTTGCCAGACCCGTCGGCCCACCAGCAGATAATCCAGCACTTCGAAGGTCTTGGCGTCGATCACTGCCACATGGTTCGCCGGGCCCAAGGCGACGAACGCCAGCTTGCCGTCGGCGCTGAGCTTGATGCCCACCGGTTGGACCTTGTCCGGGTGCACACCCTTGATCTGGAACGTCAGGGTCTTGAGGATCTTGCGCGTCGCCACGTCAAGCACGGTCAACGTGCCGCCGATCTCCGCCGAGGCCCAGAGCTGCGTGCCGTCGCGATTGAACTCGACGAAACGTGGCCGCTGATCCACCAGGGTGTTGTCGGCCAGGGTCTGGGTGCTGGTATCGATCCAGTGCAGCATGTTCGTGGTTTCGCTGGTGTTGACCGCCCACTTGCCGTCAGGGCTGACGGCCATGCCTTCGGGTTCGACACCCACGCCGATCTGGCCGAGCACTTCGGAGGTCTGGGTGTCGATCACCGTGACCAGGGCATCGTCTTCGTTGGAGACATACAGCCAGCGGTCGTTGGGGTGCAGGGCGAACTGCTCCGGGTCCTTGCCGGAGGGCAGTTCCTTGATGATCTTGCGGGTGGCGACGTCCATCACCTGGACCCGGTCCGAGTCGCTGGCGCAGATGTACAGCAGGCGATTGTCGTGGGACAGCAGCAGGCCCCGGGGGCGCTGGCCGACCGGCAGGGTCTCGATGACTTCCAGGCTCTGCATGTCGATCAGGCTCAGGCTGTTGTCTTTCTCGTTGGAAACCCAGGCGATGCTGGCGGCGGCGGGACCGGCGGCGAGCAACGCGGCGCCCAGGGCGAGGGCTTTGCATAGCCGGGTCGGGCAGAGCCGGGCCGGGTGAATCAGGGAGCGGCGCATGGCGGTTTTCCTTATTGTTGTTATCGATCAGGGGTAACGGCAGCTCACTTCGGGCTGGTCATAGCCCAGGCTGTCCATTTCATTGGAAGGGTGGAGAAAACCGTCCTGGGGCGAGGTGCTGACCAGTGCCCGAGGCTGGACCAGCGCAATTGGTTGGCGCAACTGGCCGTTCCAGGGCCGGTAGCTGAGCTTGCGACCCTTGAAGCCGTCCAGGGGCAACTGGTCGCTGAGGGCCAGATGGCGGATGGCGAGCGGGTCGTCCTGGCGCAGTTTGCTCACGGCGCTGGCGATGCTGCGCACGGCAATCCAGGCGGCGAAATCACGGTCGTTCATCCAGCGTCCGGCCAGGGCTTCGAAGCGTTTTTGCAACTGCGCTGCGCCGTAGGTTTCCACGGTCTTGTGCCAACCGGTGGGCGTCAGCCCTTGGGTGCCGGCCACCGGGCGTGGGTACCAGGTCTGGTAGGGCAGGTATTCGCCGAAGTCGCCGCGCTCGTCGGCCACCAGCACCACGTCGTACTCGGCGGTCTGGGTGAACAGTGGCATGTCGGCCTGGGCGCTGCGACGCTGGTCGTTGTCGAACTGCCAGGCCTTCTCGGCGACGATCTTCATGCCGAAGCGTTTCATGGCCCGGCGCAATGCGGCGGCATAGGCCTGGTCCTCGGGCGTCTGGCCGACGATCAGCAAGGCCCGCTGCCATTTACGCACGACGCTGAACTGCACCAGGGCATCGGCGAGCATGGCGCGGTCGGGCAGGCTGTGCAGCACGTTACCGAGGCAGTCGGTGGTGCGCAGGCTGTCGTCGGGGCTACCGGCGTTGAACAGCAGGCTGTCGGGCAGGGCGGCGCTGAGTTGGCGCAGGCTGGCGGCCGGTGCGTTGACCACGAACAGCCGCAGACCCTGGTCGTGTTGGGCCCGGGCGGCCTGGAGCAGCGCTTCGGGAGTGTCGACGCTGGCGCTTTCCAGGCGGTAGTCGTGCTTGAGAAAACGTCCGGTGCTGTTGCTGTCGACGATCGCCAGTTCAGCGCCGCGCAACCCGGCATCGGCCGGTTCGGCAATGACGTTGGACAGCAACGGGCCCGGATCGGGACGATAACCCAGGTAGCCGATGCGCACTTGCAGCGGCGTGATATCGCCCGCGTGAGCGGTTGCCGCTGCCAGCAGAGAAACCAGGGCGTAGCTGACGAGCCGGCGCATGACATCCTCCATTGCAGGTAGCGCCAGCATAGGAAGCCCAGGGTCATGGGGAAATATGCAGAAAGTACCGCCGGTGCAGTACCAAGGTAGTAACTCACCTTGGAGGCCGGGGTTTTAGCATGCTAGGCATCGTCATTGACCAGGAGGGGACAGACCATGCGGATTCTCAAAGCGTTGCTGCTGCCGTTTCTGCTGATCCTGAGTTTGATCGGGGTTGATCGTCCCAGAACCTGGAAACCTCCAAGCCCCTCTGTGGGAGCGAGCTTGCTCGCGATAGCGGTGGTTCAGTCAACTTCAGTACCGGATGTGCCGCCGTCATCGCGAGCAAGCTCGCTCCCACAGGGGGTGGGTGTCAATTCAGGGTTGGAGCGCTAGCCATGTCAGCCCTCTGGCGCATCAACCTCTGGGTTTGTGCCTTTTTCGCCCTGGTCACCCTGGCCTGTGCAGTCCTGTTGTTGCACCAGGCCACGGCCGATGTAAAACGCGAGCTGCAATCGGCCGGGTCGGTGGTGCATTACCTGCGCGAAACCGCCGAGCGCGATCCGGCCAGTCTCCAGCCGCGATTGACCGGCAGCCTGCGGCATGTGCGGGTCCGTTGGCTGGCCCCTGGGGAACTGTTCCCGGCGGATGAAGACGGGATGAAGGCCTGGCTCGGCCGCCGGTTACTGGATGACGGCCCTGCGGCCCAGGTGGTGGATTTGCCGGACGGTCGGCGGGCCTGGATTGCCGTCGACCCGCGCGATGAAATCGACGAGATTCTCGATTCCTTGGTGCAACTGTTGTACGTCTGCGCCCTGGCGCTGTCGCTCAGCCTGTTGGTGATTCGCTGGGGGGTACGCCGGGGCATGCGTTTGCTCGATGAGTTGCTGCATGCGTTGCGTCAGGTGTCAGCCGGGAACCTGCAGGTGCGCCTGGGTACTGAGGGTATCCCGGAGGCGCAGCATCTGGCGGGGCATTTCAATCGCATGACCGCCGCCCTGGCCGAGGCCCAGGCCGATAACGCCCGGCTTACCCACGCCTTGCTGGCCGTGCAGGAGCAGGAGCGCACCCAACTGGCCCAGACCCTGCACGACGATCTGGGCCAATACGTGGCCGGTATTCGGGCCCGCGCCTGCCTGCTGCGGCTGGTGATGGATCAACCCCTGGCGCTGGAGCAGACCGTCAGCCAGCTCGAAGAGCATTGCGAGCATTTGCAATTGGGTTTCCGGGCGCTGGTGCATGACTTGTACCCCGTGGTGCTGCAGCACCTGCCGTTGTGCGAGGCCATCAGGCTATTGGCCGGGCAATGGCAGGCCAACCAGGGAATCGCCTGTCAGGTGTGGATCGACAAAACGCTGCCGCCCTTGTCCGGTCCGGACAAGACCCACTTGTATCGTTTGTTGCAGGAAGCGTTGACCAACGTTGCCCGGCATGCCGGCGCCACGCAGGTGCGGATTCGCCTGCAACACCGCGCCGGGCGCCTGCGGTTGCTGGTGCGCGACAACGGTTGCGGAGCGACGCAACCATCGCGCGCCGGTGTTGGCTTGCACTCGATGTCTGAGCGGGCGCGCAGCCTGGGCGGTGAGCTGCGCATCGTCAGCCAGCCTGGCGCCGGGTGGGCGCTGGCCTTGAATATTGCCTTGGAGGCGTGATGAACATTTTGTTGGTGGACGACCATGCGGTGGTTCGGCAGGGCTATGCCAGCCTTTTGCGGGTGTTGATGCCGGACCTGCAGGTCCGCGAAGCAGCCACCGGCGAGGAGGCGTTGAGCCAGGTCCAGGAGCAGGTGCCGCATCTGGTGATCATGGACTTCGGCCTGCCCGGTATCAGTGGCTTGGAAACCACCCGCCGGCTACGCCAGCGCCTGCCACAGCTGCGGGTGTTGTTCTTCAGCATGCACGATGAATTGCCCTTGGTGCGCCAGGCATTGGACGCCGGTGCCGCGGGCTACCTGACCAAGAATTCGGCACCCCAGGTGCTGATGGAAGCGGTACGCCGGGTGCTGGCCGGGCATGTCTACATCGAGCAATCCCTGGCCACGCAGCTGGCCTGCACCAGCTCGCGCCAGGATGTCGACCCGCGCCTGCAATGCATGACCCAACGGGAGTTGGAGATTTTCGTCATGCTCGCCAAGGGCACCCCCGCCCGCACCATTGCCGAACAGCTGTGCATCAGCGCCAAGACCGTGTCCAACCACCTGACGCTGCTCAAGAGCAAGTTGCAGGTCAGCTCCCATGCCGAGCTGGTGCATCTGGGGATCGATATGGGGGTGGTGCGGGTGGCTGGCTGAAATGATCAGAGCCGAACGCGGAGCGTCCGTTGAGACATTCCCACGCGGAGCGTAGGAACGATCAGGTCTTCACTGATCCCACGACATCGGGCACCCGGTACAGCCCTGCATGTTCGCATCCTGGAAATTCCCGTAATGCTGGCGAGAGCCGCTCAGGTTGGCCTGTTCCAGGTTGCTTTCGCCGAGCTTGGCTTCCTGCAGGTTGGCGTCGCGCAGGTCGGCGCCCTTGAGGTCGGCCTTGCTCAGCCAGGCCATTTCCAGGTCCGCCGCCTGCAGGTTGGCCTCGTGCAAGCGGGCGCCGGACAAGCGGGCGAATTGCAGGTAGGCCGCCGTCAGGTCGGCACGCTGGAATTGCGCGCCCTGGGCGAACAGGCCCCAACCCTGGATCGCCTTGAGTGTGGCGCCGCTGAAGTCCGCCAGGCGCAGGTTGCTTTGTTGCAGGCTGGCACGGGTCAGGTTGGCGCCCTGTAGCTGGGCTTTCTCAAGATTGGCCAGGTCCAGTCGCGCGTGCCGCAGATCGGCGTCGCGCAGATCGGCACCGCTGAGGTTCATCTTGCGCAGGTCCTGGTTCGCCAGTTTTGCACCGCGAAGGTTGGCGCCGGGGCATTGGCTGGATTCGGCGATGAGGCAGCCGTTGATCGTCAGGGGGGTGTCAGGGTCGTCGGCATGGGCAAGGGCGCCGATGAACAGAAGCAGCAATGGCAATGATTTCATGGCAGGAACTCGGGCAAGTGTGGGAACGGGCTTGCTCGCGAAGACGTAGGCACAGTCAAAATCCCTATCAACTGAACCACCGCTTTCGCGAGCAAGCCCGCTCCCACAGGGGATTGTGGTGAGGGTCAGGTTATTTCTGCGCCGTCGCCTTATCCCAGCTCGGAATCTTGAACACCCAGAACGACCCACCCTGGGCCACCGGCTTGGTCAGTTCGGCCATGTCGCCGCCCCACAACGGTACGGCGCCACCGCAGCCGACGGTCACGCCGATGAATTGCTCGCCGTCCTGCTCCCACGTGATTGGCGGGGAGACGATGCCGCTGCCGGTCTGGAATTTCCACAGTTCCTGGCCGGTCTTGGCGTCGAAGGCCTTGAAGAAGCCGTCGCCGGTGCCGGTGAACACCAGGTTGCCCTTGGTCGCCAGCACACCGGCCCATAGTGGCAGAGGTTCCTTGTGTTCCCAGACCACCTTGCCGGTGGTGGGGTTCATCGCCCGCAGGCTGCCGACGTGATCGTCGTACATGCGCTTGATGCGAAAGCCCATGCCCAGGTAGGCCGAGCCTTTCTTGTAGTTCACTTCCTCGGTCCAGTATTCCTCTTTCCACTGGTTGCCGGGGACGTAGAACAGGCCGGTGTCCTGGCTGTAGGCCATGGGGTTCCAGTTCTTGCCACCGAGGAAGGGCGGCGAGACTTCCACCGGCTTGCCCTTGGTTTCACCCGGCAATGGCTTGGCCGGACGCTGGCCGGGATTCTCCACTGGGCGACCGGTCTTGAGGTCGATGTGGCTGGCCCAGGTGATGTTGTCGACGAACGGGAAGGCGTTCTGCAGCTTGCCGTTGTTGCGGTCCACCACGTAGAAGAAACCGTTGCGGTCGGCGTGGGCGGTGGCCTTGACCACCTTGCCGTCCTTATCCTTGTAGTCGAACAGCACCAGCTCGTTGTTGCCGGAGAAGTCCCAGGCGTCGTTGGGCGTGTGTTGGTAGAACCACTTCACTTCGCCAGTGCTTGGGTCGACCCCGACCTGGCCGGAGGTATAGAGGCTGTCGAAGTCGTGAGGGTTGCCGTCCTTGGCCGTGCGCGCCCAGGTGTTCCACGGGCCGGGGTTGCCCGCGCCGACGATGATGGTGTTGGTCTCGGCGTCGAAACTGGCACTCTGCCAAGGTGCGCCGCCGCCGTGGCTCCAGGCTTCGACCTTGCCGGTTGCAGTGGTCTTGTCGTCGGGCCAGGAGGGCGCCTTGACGTCGCCGGTCGGCGTGCTGTCCTTGCCGTTGAGGCGGCCCATGTGGCCTTCGACAAACGGGCGCATCCAGACTTCGTCGCCGGTGTCCGGGTCGCGGGCGAACAGTTGCCCGACCACACCGAACTCGTCGCCGGAACTGCCATGGATCAGCAGGACCTTGCCACTGGTCTTGTCCTTGATCAGCACCGGGGCGCCGGTCATGGTGTAGCCGCCGGCGTGGTCGCCGAACTTCTTGTTCCACACCACTTTGCCGGTGTTTTTATCCAGGGCGACGACTCGCGCGTCCAGGGTGCCGAAGTAGATCTTGTCGCCGTAGATGGCCGCGCCGCGGTTGACCACGTCGCAGCACGGGCGAATGTTGTCCGGCAGCCGGTGGTTGTAGGTCCACAGGCGCTTGCCGGTCTTGGCGTCGAGGGCGAATACCCGCGAGTACGAGCCGGTGACGTACACCACGCCGTCGCTGACGATGGCCTGGGACTCCTGGCCGCGCTGCTTCTCGTCGCCGAATGAGTAGGACCAGGCCGGGGTCAGCTTGAACACGTTCTTGTCGTTGACCTGGGCCAGCGGGCTCCAGCGCTGGGCGTTGGTGCCCATGCCGTATTGCAGCACGTCCTTGGTGGTCAGGTGGTCGTTGGCGATGTCTTCCCAGGTGACGGCAGCGTGCGCCGAGGGACTCGACGACAGACTGCCGGCCAGCAGCAAGGCAACGGTCAGGGAGGAGAGGGCGGGTAGCGTTTTTATTCTCATGGAGGCAGTTCCCAGTGAAAGGTTTTGGCCTGACTAGGGTGAGTCGCGCCACGACGTTGCCGATACGGAAAAAGTCCCGCCCTTGCCGGGAAGACTTCCCGAACCGACTGTCTTTACGACCTGCGTCGGATGGCTTGCTACCAAGGAACTAGACCCCGGCCACCAAAGCAGCATTCGGCTGGGGCAAGGGGGTTCCTAAGATGACGGCACGGCTTCTTCACAGAGGTCTTGCGTGCAATCCAGAGGGCATAACAATGACAACAAAACGCAACGCCATCATCGCTACCGCATTACTGATGGGGCTGACCGGCGCAGGCTCCGCATGGGCCCATGGCAACGTAGTGCCCCAGGCAGTGGAAACCAAGGGTCTGACCCCGATCAAGGACACCGGTGTCGCACTGGACGGTGACGGCTGGGCCACGGTGAACCCTTATCGCGCCTCACCTGAACACGACCGGGCACTGGAAATCGGCTCATCGGCCTACAACCAGAACTGCGCGGCCTGCCATGGCCTGGAAGCCAAATCGGGCGGCATCGCCCCGGACCTGCGCATGCTCGACGCCGCCGACGCCGGTGATGAGTGGTTTGTCGAGCGCGTACGTCACGGTGCGGTGCGCGACGGCCGGGTCTACATGCCAAAAATGGCCGACTACCTGAGCCAGGAAGCCTTGTGGGCGGTGCGCACCTATCTCGACAGCGTGCACGTCGAGGAGTGATCGCCATGCGCCTGTTCGCGTGGGTAATGTGCAGCCTGCTCCTGTGGGGCCAGGCGGTGCAGGCGCAGGTGCGCAGCTACGACCAGATGATCGCGGCCGGTGAGTTGAAGGTCGCGGTCTACAAGGACTTCGCGCCCTACAGTTTCGAAGACCACGGCCAACCCAGGGGCGTGGACGTGGAACTGGCCCAGGCCCTGGCCAAGGCGCTTGGCGTGCGCCTGCAACTGATGTGGGCACCGCCGGGCGAAAAACTCGATGACGATCTGCGCGATTACATCTGGCGCAGCAGTCCGCTGCACGATCGACAACTCGCCGACCTGATGATGCGTGTCCCGTACGATCATGACTACGTGCAAAGGCGCAACGACATCGGCGAACTGGCAAACGCCCAGGTGGTGATGTTCGGCCCTTATCAGCAGGAATGCTGGCAGGTGGCATTTGACCGCCGCCGACTGGATTCGGTGGGCAGTGTCGCGGTGTTCCAGCAGCACCCCATTGGCGTTGAAGTCGACAGCGTGCCGTCGTTCTACCTGACGTCGGTGTTCAACGGCATGCTCAGCGCCAAGACCCACCATTACCCCGGTGTCAGCCAGGCCTTCAAGGCCATGCAGGCCGGGGAGGTGGACGCTGTCATGGCCATGCGCGGTGAGGTCGATTGGCAAGTGCACGAGGCGGCCGATCCGCAACTGGCGCTGGCGGAGAATGCCTACCCGAACATGGGCAAGCAACGTTGGGAAATCGGCATGGCGGTGCATGAAAGCAACCGTCAGCTGGCCTATGCGGTGGAAGAGGCGCTGGAAGGCTTGATCCGCGACGGCAGCGTCAAGACCGTCTATGCCCATTACGGCCTGCGTTACGAAGTGCCGGAGATGTATCAATAGGAGCGCCGGGATGAAATGGGTCATGTGGTGCCTGCTGTGGTGCGGCCTGCCAATGACCGCCTGGGCGGCGGTCGAGCCAGGGAAGGACCCGGTGCCATCGGTGATGTGGGCCTTTTATCACAAGCAATTGCTGGGGGACGCGCCGTTCGTGTTCGATGACCGGGTGCGCCTGCTGGCGCCACCCTTTGCCGAAGACGCCCGCCAGGTGCCACTGGAAATAGATGCCCGGGCCTTCACCGGCGACGTCGTGCGGGTGCTGGCCTGGGCCGAACTGAACCCGTTGCCGAAAATCGTCGACTTCCAACCGGGGGAGCGAGTGCTGCCCTGGCTGTCGATCCGCATTCGCATCGAGCAAGCCACGCCGTTGCGCGCCGCCGTGCAGACCCGCGATGGCTTGTGGCACGTCGGCTCGACGCTGATCGACGCGGCCGGTGGCGGCTGCACCGCGCCCAGCGTGGTGCGCACCCAGCCAGGTTGGGAGGAACACTTGGGCGAGGTACTGGGCGCCCGCTATCCCCGGGGCGATTCGAGCCGCCTGCGCCTGCAGGTGGCTCATCCGATGGATAACGGCCTGGTGAGCGGCATCCCGGAATTTTTCCTCAACCAGGCGCAACTGCTGGACGCCGACGGCCAGGTGCTGGCGCGCCTGGAGCTGTTCCCGGCGGTCAGCGAAAACCCCAACCTGGGCTTCGACATCCGAGGCCCGGGCCAGACCCGCCTGCTGCTGCGCGACAACAGCGGCAATACGTTCGAGGCGGCGATCCCCTGACCACAAGGAGCGCGCCATGCGCTGGTTGTTGCTGATGTTCCTGAGCCTGTGCTGGCCGACGTGGGCCGGGACGGGTTACGCACTCAAGCCCCGGCAGATCGCCGAAGGCACCTGGCTGCTGGAAGGCAGCACCGAGAATTTTGCCAAGGCCAACGGCGGCAACATCGTCAACACCGCGTTCATCGTTACCGATGCCGGCGTGGTGGTGATCGATACCGGGCCGTCGAAGCGCTACGGCGAGGCGCTGCGCCAGGCCATTGCCGCGACCACCGACAAACCGGTGATCCAGGTCCTGCTGACCCATCACCACCCCGACCATGTATTGGGCAACCAAGCCTTCAGCGACGTGCCCATTGGCGCCTTGGCGGGCACCACCGACCTGCTGCGGCAACAGGGTGATGCGCTGGCGGAAAACATGTACCGGCTGGTGGGCGACTGGATGCGCGGCACCGAGGTGGTGCTGCCGACTCGAGAGCTGGCTGCGGGGTCGCTGAGGGTGGGTGACCATTCGTTGCGCTTGCTGCAACTGGCCGGGCACACCGGGGCCGACCTGGCGATCCTCGACGAAACCACCGGCGTGCTGTTTGCCGGCGACCTGGTGTTTTACGAACGCGCCCTGACCACCCCCAACAGCCCGGGACTCGAGGTCTGGCTCCGGGACCTGGACACCTTGCAGGCCCTGCCCTGGAAGCAGATCGTGCCCGGCCACGGCCCGGTCGCGACCGACGCCCGGCCCTTTGCACAGATGCGCGACTACCTGGGCTGGCTCGACCAACTGATGCGCGATGGCGCGGCGCGGGGCGACGACATGGCCGAGATGATCCGCAGCCCCATCCCCGAGCGCTTTGCCGGGATCAGCCTGAGTCGGTATGAGTTGATTCGCAGCGTCAGTCATCTCTATCCGCGCTATGAGCGGGCGGGGATGAAGCGGGTGGATGCCCATGACCCTGACTGAACGCACTCCTCTATGTGTACCAAGGAACTAGAAAACTCAACACAGCGGGCAATTGTTGGCAACGGCTCCGAGCCCAAGAATCTGTGGCAGACCGGGAAAAATTCCCGGGTATAACAATAACCGCAGAGGTAGCCGTCATGAGTCATCCCGCACGTCGCCAACCCTTCGCCGTGAGCCTGCTGCTCAGTGCCATGCTGCTGTCCGGTTCGGCCCTTGCAGCCGTGACCGATCAGGAAATTCTCCAGGACCCGAAAAACCCGCAACAGATCGTGACCAACGGCCTGGGTGTCCAGGGCCAGCGCTACAGCCCGCTCGATACCCTCAATGTCGATAACGTGAAGGACCTGCGACCGGTCTGGGCGTTCTCCTTCGGCGGTGAAAAGCAGCGTGGCCAGCAAGCCCAGCCGATGATCAAGGACGGGGTGATGTACCTCACCGGTTCCTACTCTCGGGTATTCGCAGTGGATGCGCGCACCGGCAAGAAGCTGTGGCAATACGATGCGCGCCTGCCCGATGACATCCGTCCTTGCTGCGACGTGATCAACCGTGGCGTAGCGTTGTACGGCGACCTAGTGTTCTTCGGCACCCTCGACGCCAAGCTGGTGGCCTTGAACAAGGACACCGGCAAAGTGGTGTGGAGCAAGAAGGTGGCCGACCACAAGGAAGGCTACTCCATCAGCGCCGCGCCGCTGGTCATCAACGGCAAGCTGATCACCGGCGTGGCCGGGGGCGAGTTCGGCGTGGTGGGCCAGATCAGCGCCTACGACCCGAAGAACGGTGACCTGCTGTGGACCCGCCCAACCGTGGAAGGCCACATGGGCTACGTCTACAAGGACGGCAAAGCCATCGAGAATGGTATTTCCGGCGGCGAGGCGGGCAAGACCTGGCCGGGTGATCTCTGGAAAACCGGCGGTGCCGCGCCTTGGCTGGGCGGCTACTACGACCCGGAAACCAACCTGTTGCTGTTCGGCACCGGCAACCCGGCGCCCTGGAACTCCCACCTGCGTCCTGGCGACAATCTCTATTCTTCGTCGCGCCTGGCCCTGAACCCGGACGATGGCAGCATCAAATGGCACTTCCAGAGCACGCCTCACGACGGCTGGGATTATGACGGCGTCAATGAACTGATCTCGTTCAACTACAAGGAAGGCGGCAAGGACATCAAGGCGGCGGCGACCGCGGACCGTAACGGCTTCTTCTACGTGCTCGACCGCACCAACGGCAAGTTCATCCGCGGCTTCCCGTTTGTCGACAAGATCACCTGGGCCACTGGCCTGGACAAGGATGGGCGGCCGATCTACAACGAGGCCAGCCGTCCGGGCGCGCCGGGCAGCGAAGCCAAAGGCAGTTCGGTGTTTGTCGCACCGGCCTTCCTCGGCGCAAAAAACTGGATGCCGATGGCGTATAACCAGGACACCGGGCTGTTCTACGTGCCGTCCAACGAGTGGGGCATGGACATCTGGAACGAAGGCATCGCCTACAAGAAAGGCGCGGCGTTCCTCGGAGCCGGTTTCACCATCAAGCCGCTGAACGAGGATTACATCGGCGTGCTGCGGGCCATCGACCCCAAGACCGGCAAGGAAGTCTGGCGCCACAAGAACTACGCGCCGCTGTGGGGCGGGGTCCTGACCACCAAGGGCAACCTGGTGTTCACCGGTACGCCTGAAGGGTTCCTGCAGGCATTCAACGCCAAGACCGGGGAAAAGGTCTGGGAATTCCAGACCGGCTCCGGCGTGCTCGGCTCGCCCATCACCTGGGAAATGGACGGCGAGCAATACGTCTCCGTGGTCTCCGGCTGGGGCGGCGCGGTGCCGCTGTGGGGCGGTGAGGTGGCCAAACGCGTGAAGGACTTCAACCAGGGCGGCATGCTCTGGACCTTCAAGTTGCCGAAGGACTTGGTGGTCAAGCGCTGAGCCAACTCTGGCAAATGCAGAACCTGTGGAAAATGTAGCACCTGTGGGAGCGAGCTTGCTCGCGATAGCGGTCGATCAGTCACCCTCCATGCTGGATGTGCCGACCTCATCGCGAGCAAGCTCGCTCCCACAAAAAAGCCCGGGTCAACCTCAGATCGCGGCAAAATCTACGACCAAATAACGAGAGTCCCCCCTGCCAACGACGCATTCGTCCGGCAGGCGGGGCTCTCTACCATCGGCCTATCGCCTGTCCTGTGACAGGCATCGACCAGGCAGAGGCCCCATCATGATCTATGCACAACCCGGAACCCCAGGCGCCGTCGTTTCCTTCAAGCCGCGCTATGGCAACTTCATCGGCGGCGAATTCGTCGCGCCGGTCAACGGCGAATACTTCACGAACACGTCCCCGGTCAATGGCGAAGTCATTGCCGAATTCCCACGCTCCAGCGCCGCCGACATCGACAAGGCCCTGGATGCCGCCCATGCCGCAGCCGATGCCTGGGGCAAGACCTCGGTGCAGGACCGTTCCCTGGTGCTGTTGAAAATCGCCGACCGTATCGAGCAGAACCTGGAAATCCTCGCCGTCAGCGAAACCTGGGACAACGGCAAGGCCGTGCGCGAAACCCTCAATGCCGACGTGCCGCTGGCGGCCGACCATTTCCGTTATTTCGCCGGCTGCATCCGCGCCCAAGAGGGTGGGGCGGCCGAGATCAACGAACTGACCACGGCCTATCATTTCCACGAGCCGCTGGGCGTGGTCGGGCAGATCATCCCGTGGAACTTCCCGCTGCTGATGGCCGCCTGGAAACTCGCCCCGGCCCTGGCTGCCGGTAACTGCGTCGTGCTCAAGCCGGCTGAACAGACGCCGCTGTCGATCATGGTCTTCATCGAGCTGGTCGCTGACCTGCTGCCGCCAGGGGTGTTGAACATCGTCCATGGTTTCGGTCGCGAAGCCGGTGAAGCCCTGGCCACCAGCAAGCGCATCGCCAAGATCGCCTTCACCGGTTCCACTCCGGTGGGCTCGCACATCATGAAATGCGCCGCCGAGAACATCATCCCGTCCACCGTGGAACTGGGTGGCAAGTCGCCGAACATCTTCTTCGAAGACATCATGCAGGCCGAGCCGGCCTTCATCGAGAAAGCCGCCGAAGGCCTGGTGCTGGCGTTCTTCAACCAGGGCGAAGTCTGCACCTGCCCGTCCCGGGCGCTGGTGCAGGAGTCGATCTACGAATCGTTCATGGCCGTAGTCATGAAGAAAATCGCCAAGATCAAGCGCGGCGACCCGCTGGACACCGAGACCATGGTTGGCGCCCAGGCCTCCGAGCAGCAGTACGACAAGATCCTCTCGTACCTTGAAATTGCCCAGCAAGAGGGCGCCGAGCTGCTCACCGGCGGTGCTGCCGAGCGACTCGAGGGGGATCTGTCGAGCGGCTATTACATCCAGCCGACCCTGCTCAAGGGCCACAACAAAATGCGTGTGTTCCAGGAAGAAATCTTCGGCCCGGTAGTGGGTGTGACCACCTTCAAGGACGAAGCCGAAGCCCTGGCCATTGCCAACGACACCGAGTTCGGCCTCGGCGCCGGCCTGTGGACTCGCGACATCAACCGCGCCTACCGCATGGGCCGGGCGATCAAGGCCGGTCGCGTGTGGACCAACTGCTACCACCTGTACCCGGCGCACGCCGCGTTCGGTGGCTACAAGAAGTCCGGCGTGGGGCGTGAAACCCACAAAATGATGCTCGACCACTACCAGCAGACCAAGAACCTGCTGGTGAGCTACGACATCAATCCGTTGGGGTTCTTCTAACCCGATAACACAGCACGACACCCTGTGGGAGCGAGCTTGCTGTGGGAGCAAGGCTTGCCCGCGATACAGGCGACTCGGTCTCCGGTCAGGCCGAGGCAACTAATCGCGAGCAAGCCTTGCTCCCACAATAAGCCTTGCTCCCACAATGGGTTTTGTAGCTCTCCTGAATTGCTACCAACGCACCCCACCCACCGCTTCGAAAGTAGCATTCGAGCCCCGGGCGCGGCGTGCATTAATGACCTTGCCGGAATCGCCCGGTACAAGAAGAGGAAAGACCCATGTGGACTAAACCCGCGTACACCGACCTGCGTATTGGCTTTGAAGTGACGATGTACTTCGCCAACCGATGAGTGCCGGCCCGGCCTGACGCGTTCAGGCCGGGCTCACCATTTGGTCTGATTGCAATCACGGTGGGATGCTTTAGGCTCAGGGTATCCCAATACAATAAGAACAGGCTTACCGATGAGCCACGTACCTGAAAAGATGAGTCTCAGCCCGCTGCGCAAGTTCGTTTCACCTGAAATCATGTTCGGCGCCGGTTGTCGGCACAATGTTGGCAACTATGCCAAGACGTTCGGCGCACGCAAGGTGCTGATCGTCACCGATCCCGGCGTGATCGCTGCCGGGTGGGTGGCCGATGTCGAAGCCAGCCTCCAGGCCCAGGCCATTGATTACTGTCTCTACAGCGCCGTCTCGCCCAACCCCCGGGTCGAGGAAGTGATGCTCGGTGCCGACGTGTACCGGGAAAACCATTGCGACGTCATCGTTGCGATTGGCGGCGGCAGCCCGATGGACTGCGGCAAGGCCATCGGCATTGTCGTCGCCCATGGTCGCAGCATCCTCGAATTCGAGGGTGTCGACATGCTGAACATGCCCAGCCCACCCTTGATCTTGATTCCCACCACTGCCGGCACCTCGGCCGATGTGTCGCAGTTCGTGATCATTTCCAACCAGCAAGAACGCATGAAGTTTTCCATCGTCAGCAAGGCGGCGGTACCGGACGTGTCGCTGATCGACCCGGAAACCACCCTGAGCATGGACCCGTTCCTGTCGGCTTGTACCGGCATCGACGCCCTGGTTCACGCCATCGAGGCGTTTGTGTCCACCGGTCATGGCCCGTTGACCGACCCTCATGCGCTGGAAGCGATGCGCCTGATCAACGGCAACCTGGTGCAGATGATCGCCAACCCGGCGGACATCGCCCTGCGGGAAAAAATCATGCTGGGCAGCATGCAGGCCGGGCTGGCGTTCTCCAACGCAATCCTCGGCGCGGTGCACGCGATGTCCCACAGCCTGGGCGGTTTCCTCGATTTGCCCCATGGCTTGTGCAACGCGGTACTGGTGGAGCACGTGGTGGCGTTCAACTACAACTCGGCGCCGGACCGTTTCAAGGTGATTGCCGAGACGCTGGGCATCGACTGCCGGGGGCTCAACCACCGCCAGATCCGCACTCGGCTGGTGGAACACCTGATTGCCCTCAAGCACACCATCGGTTTCCACGAGACCCTGGGCCTGCACGGTGTGAGCACCTCGGACATTCCGTTCCTGTCGCAGCATGCGATGCACGACCCGTGCATCCTCACCAATCCTCGGGAGTCGAGCCAACGGGATGTCGAGGTCGTTTATGGCGAAGCCCTCTGACGAGCAGCAGAAAGCCCTGGAAGGGCTTCTGGGGCTGGGCAATCACTCGACGCGCAAGAGCCACTACCCAGAACTGGCGGCGCGTCTGGATGAGCTGGAGTTGGCCCGGCAATACTTGCAACAGCTCAACAACCAGTTGGAGCAGCGGGTGTCCGAGCGCACCGATGCGCTGCTGGAGGCCAACCGTAACCTGCAACAACAGATCGCCCAGCGCGAGCTGATTGAGCAGCAGTTGCGCGACGCGCGCGACGCCGCACAGGCGGCCAACCGCAGCAAAGATAAATACCTGGCAGCGGCCAGTCACGACTTGTTGCAACCGCTCAACGCCGCCCGCCTGTTGATTTCCACGTTGCGCGAACGCCAACTGCCCACCGCCGAACATGTGCTGGTTGAGCGTACCCACCAGGCCCTGGAAGGCGCGGAAGATCTGCTCACAGACCTGCTGGACATTTCCCGTTTGGACCAGGCGGAGGTCAGGCCCGACCTGGCTCCGTATCGACTGGATGAGTTACTGGCGCCGCTGGTGTCGGAATTCCAATCGGTGGCAGGCGCTGTCGGGCTGGAGCTGCGGGTGCGGTTTGGCGATGAAGCCGTGCTGACTGACCTGCGATTGATGACCCGCATTCTGCGCAACCTGCTCAGCAACGCCTGCCGCTACACCGACAAGGGCGGTGTTCTCTTGGCTGCCCGGCGTCGGGGCAAGCGGTTGAGCCTGGAAGTCTGGGACACCGGTCGCGGCATTGCCGCCGACTGCTTGGAGTCGATATTCCTGGAGTTCAATCAACTGGACGTCGGACGGGCGGCGGACCGCAAAGGCGTGGGCCTGGGGCTGGCGATTGTCGAACGTATCGCCCGTATCCTTGGCTACCGGGTCCAAGTGCGTTCCCGTCCGGGGCGTGGCTCGGTGTTCAGCATCGAGGTGCCACTGTCAGCCGAAAAACCGCTGCCCATTGCTCAAATGCCCATACAGGCGGTCGCCGGCAACCCGCTGCCGGGGCGGCGTTTGTTGGTGATCGACAATGAACTGAGCATCTTGCAAAGCATGGCGGCGTTGTTGGGGCAGTGGGGCTGCGAAGTCCTGACCGCCACCGACGAAGCGGGCGCCCTTGATGTGCTGCAAGGGCGTGCGCCGGAGCTGATCCTGGCGGATTTCCACCTGGATCACGGGGTCGTGGGGTGTGAAGTGGTCAAGCACCTGCGCGAGCATTTCTACCAGGCGATCCCGGCGGTGATCATCACCGCCGACCGCAGCGACCAGTGCCGCCGCGCCTTGCGCAAGCTGGATGCGCCGCTGCTCAACAAGCCGGTCAAGCCTGGCAAGTTGCGGGCGGTGTTGAGTCAGATGCTTGGATAGGTCAATCGGTCCCGAGAGCCAGCAAAATGCCGTCATTTGGTCGGCGTTTTTGCCAGGAATGTAAAAAGACGCTTCGGTCTGTTTATTTCCTTATGTAAACTCCCCCCGCTGCGACAATCGGGCACGGCCACGTCTGGCCCGATGAACACCGTTTGCAGCGTCCCTCACCCCAGCTGAAGCCAAGACCTACAAGAAGTCAGCGCCGGAGAGACATAAACGAGAGGCCGACGTATTGCTCGGCCCTGTAGGTCCATCCTCCGGTCCTTCTCGATAGCCGCCCTGCTGGCGTTGCCGGCCATGGACGTGGTCTATCCTTGATCAGGACAGGTGGACGGAATGGCGTTCATCCTAGGGATACACACATGTTGAAGAAAACACACACGGCGCTACTGGGCCTGGCGATGGCGATGGGTCTTGCGACCACGCACGCCGCCGAGCCAAAAAAAGTGGATGTCTTGCTCATTGGTGGGGGCATCATGAGCTCGACACTCGGCGTCTGGCTCAATGAGCTGGAGCCGGGCTGGACCATGGAAATGGTCGAGCGCCTGGACGGTGTTGCCGAAGAGAGCTCCAACGGCTGGAACAATGCCGGTACCGGTCACTCTGCGCTGGCCGAGCTGAACTACACGCCGGAAGACAAGAACGGCAAGGTCGATATCTCCAAGGCCATCGAAATCAACGAAGCCTTCCAGATTTCCCGTCAGTTCTGGTCCTGGCAGGTCAAGAACGGCGTGTTGAAGAACCCGCGTTCGTTCATCAACTCCACGCCGCACATGAGCTTTTTGTGGGGCGACGAGAACATCGCGTTCCTGAAGAAGCGCTACGAAGCCCTCCAGGCCAGCCCGTTGTTCGCCGGCATGCAGTATTCCGAATATCGCGAGCAGATCAGCAAGTGGGTGCCGCTGATGATGCAAGGGCGTGACCCGAGCCAGAAAGTCGCGGCCACCTGGAGTCCACTGGGCACCGACGTGAATTTCGGCGAAATCACACGCCAATTCGCGGCTTATCTGCAAACCAAGCCGAACTTCTCCCTCAAGCTGTCCAGCGAAGTGGAAGACATCACCCGCAACGAAGACGGCACCTGGCGCGTTTCGTACAAGAACCTGAAAGACGGTACCGAAACCGAGACCGACGCCAAGTTCGTGTTCATCGGCGCAGGCGGTGGTGCCCTGCACCTGCTGCAGAAGTCCGACATCCCGGAAGCGCGTGAATACGCAGGTTTCCCGGTGGGTGGTTCGTTCCTGGTCACCGAAAACCCGACCGTCGCCCAGCTGCACCTGGCCAAGGCCTACGGCAAGGCTTCGGTGGGCGCACCGCCGATGTCGGTTCCGCACCTGGACACCCGCGTGCTTGATGGCAAGCGCGTGATCCTGTTTGGCCCGTTCGCAACCTTCTCCACCAAGTTCCTGAAGAACGGTTCGTACTTCGACCTGCTGACCAGCACCACCACTCACAACGTGTGGCCGATGACCAAGGTTGGTATCGAACAGTACCCACTGGTCGAGTACCTGGCCGGTCAACTGATGCTGTCGGATGAAGATCGCTTCAACGCCCTGAAAGAGTACTTCCCGGAGGCCAAGCAGGAAGACTGGCGCCTGTGGCAGGCTGGCCAGCGCGTGCAGATCATCAAGCGTGACGAAGAGAAGGGCGGCGTGCTTAAACTCGGCACCGAAGTGGTCGCGTCCCAGGACGGCAGCATCGCCGGCCTGCTGGGTGCCTCGCCAGGCGCCTCGACTGCCGCACCGATCATGCTGACCGTGCTTGAGAAGGTCTTCAAGGACAAGGTCGCCAGCCCGGCCTGGCAGGAAAAACTGCACCAGATCGTGCCGAGCTACGGCACCAAGCTCAACGATAGCCCTGAGCGTGTAGCCCAGGAATGGGCTTACACCAGCGACGTCCTGCAACTGGACCCGCCACCGGCAATCGGCAAGCCAGGCACCACCGCGGCACCGGCCAAGCCGGGGGCTCCCCGTGAGGCCAACCCAGCGGCTGACATGGCGCTGTAAGCCGGACGCTGTCTGGTGAGGTACAAGAACGCTGCGCATTGAGCGTAATGCTGTTCACTTAAGGATACGGCGCTTTTTCCGAGGTAGGGGAAGGCGCCGTTTTCTTTGGTGTTGGTGTTGGGTTGGATTGGGTACATATCCTTTGCTGCGGTAACGGCTGCTTAGGGTTCCGCCCTGACGGCGGGTCACTTTTGAAAAGCCCGGAAGCCGGCCCAGTCAAAAGTAACCAAAACGCTCTTGCCCCACCACTCGGTGCCTCGCTTAGGCTCGGCATACCCTCACTCCGGCATTGCTCCGTGGGCCGCCGCGAAGGGCCATCCATGGCCCCGCGCGGCTACCTCGGCATCCATGCCGAGGTGCCCACTGCGCAATGCCTGTGTTCGGCCATCGTGGTTAACGGGGCGCCCCAGATCAAGATCAAGATCAAGATCAAGATCAAGATCAAAAGCGAGGCGGCCTGGCAGCCGGCCTATCTCTCCGGCCGTACCCGATCTTATTGTGGGAGCGAGCTTGCTCGCGATAGCGGTGTGTCAGTCAATATTTGAATTGAATGATGAATTGCAATCGCGAGCAAGCTCGCTCCCACAGGAGAAACGCGGTCTCACCAAGAGCCAGGTCGGCTGTTAGGCCGCCTCGCGGTGAACGTTGATCTCGGCGCCCCGTTAACCACGCTGGCCGAACGCAGGTATTGCGCAGTGGGCATCCCGGCATGGATGCCGGGATAGCCGCGCGGGGCCATGGATGGCCCTTCGCGGCGGGCCCACGGAGCAATGCCGGAGTGAGGGCACACCGAGCCTAGGCGAGGTGCCAAGTGGTGGGGCTGAAGCGTTTTGTTTACTTTTGACTGGGCCGGCTTCCGGGCTTCTCAAAAGTGACCCGCCGTAAGGGCCAGCCCTTTCAAGGTCTTTTGGCTTTAGCGGCCTTGAGCACCCGATCCGTCGACACGTGAGCATTCGCGGCTTTGCCTTCCAGCCACTCTTTGGATTTGGGCACCTTCGGGCCCCGTTTGCTCTTGGCGACGGCTTTGGGTAAGACGTTTTTCGCCAGCATCAGTAGGTACGGGGCCAGCCCATCTTCGGGGATGGGGATCGATAAGGGCTCTGGCGGCAAAGCAATCTGCATGCCCTCATATCCGCTGCGTACCTGTACCGTCAGGTGGAAAATCGATGCTTCCCAATCGTCGGGCACGGTCTGGCGATGGGCCTGTTCAACGCTGCGCTTGAGCACGGCCAAGACGTTGTAGGCCAGCACCGCCGACGCAAATCCCAGCAGGGCCGCCTTAGGGTTGCCCAAGGTTTGGATTTCACTGTCCAGCACCGATTCCAGGCGCTGGAACATCCCTTCGATGCTCCAGCGACGGCGGTACAAGTCGGCGATTTGCTGCGCACTGATCGAGTCGGGCAAGTTGCTCCAGAACAACAGCCT
>NZ_JAHBCZ010000026.1:0-66952 GCF_019956035.1 Pseudomonas sp. A-RE-22 | reverse complement strand
TGAGCACGGCGGGAGTAGCCCGGCGCGCATCGAGTTGCATCACGTTGTTGGCGATGAAGAGGCTGTAGTAGCGGTAGGCGACCAGATAGATGGCCACGGCTGCGACGACGATCCAGAGGGCGTTGATGGGTTCGCCGCGGCGCAAGGCCACGACACTCAACGCACAGGCTCCCAGAACAGCCACGGCAAACCAGGCGAGGTGTTTAACCAGACGGGTTGTCATTGCGTGTCTCCTGCCGATATCCAGTGGATTGCGGCGATTGTTTTTATAGTGTGCCCCGGCTATTCGGAGCCGGCCCAATATCCCTGCAATGGGTCAATAAATAAATCCGTAGTACTACGTAGAACCCCAACTTCTGTGGGAGCAAGGCTTGCCCGCGATAGAGTCAATACGGTCTTTCATAAACCGCGGCGCCTGCATCGCGAGCAAGCTTTGCTCCCACATGTCTTGCGCCACAGGTTTTATGCCTCATCCATGGGTTTGGCATATGATGCCGCCATTCGCCTCCCCGCCGAGTCCGGACAGGAGTACAGATGCTGCTCAAACACAAAATCGTCGCCCTCGGGATTTTGCCGCTGGTCCTGGCCATCGCGGTCATCTGCGCCCTGGTGATCTCGCTCAATCGCCAGTTGGGCGATCAACAGGCGCAACTGATCGAAGACAGCATCCTGGCGAGCAAGCGCGCGGAGCTGAAGAACTATGTCGAGATGGCGCAGAGCCTGATCGCCCCGCTGTATGACAACGGTCGGGGAGACGAGCGCGCACAGCAGCAGGTCCTGGAAGAACTGCGCAAGCTCAGCTTCGGCATCAACGGTTACTTTTTCGTGTACGACCGCCAGGGCCGCAGCCTCATGCATGCCCGCCAGTCGGAACTGGTGGGGCAATACCTCTGGGACATGAAGGACCCCCACGGCCTGCCGGTCATCCAGGCATTGCTCAAGAGTGCCGAGTCAGGCGAAGGGTTCCAGCGTTATGCCTGGAACAAACCCTCCTCCGGCCAGGTGACCGACAAGCTGGCCTATGTCGTGATGCTCGATCAATGGGGCTGGATGCTCGGCACCGGGATTTACCTGGAGGACGTCGAACGCGCCACCCAGCAAGCCCGCGACGAAGTTGCCCACGGCATCCACAGCACCATGCAAGCCATCGCCGCGATCGCCTTGGTGGCGGTCCTGCTGGTATTTGCCGGCGGCATGACCCTCAACGTCAGCGAACATCGCCTGGCCGACAAAAAGCTGCAGCGGCTGAATCAGCGCATCGTCAGCTTGCAGGAAGAGGAACGCTCGCGGGTTTCTCGCGAGCTGCACGACGGCATCAGCCAACTGCTGGTGTCGATAAAGTTCCAGTTCGAACTGGCCAGCCATGTGTTGGAGAACGGCCAGGAGAATGGCCTGGGCATCCTCAAGAACGCGACCGATCGGCTAGGCGAAGCCATCGGCGAAATCCGTAGCATCTCCCATGACTTGCGCTCGTCCCTGCTCGATACCCTGGGCCTGCCCGCCGCCATTGGCCAACTCGCGACCGAGTTCCAACAGCGCAGCGGGCTTGAAGTGTCCTACCGAAGCAACGAATTCGATTGCCGCCTGGAAAATGGCGCCCCTGTCTCGCTGTTCCGCATTGCCCAGGAAGCCCTGACCAATATCGAGCGCCATGCCGGGGCGAAAAGTGTCGGCATCACCCTGTTCGGCTCCAGCCAGTCCTTGCGCCTGACGGTGGTGGATGACGGGATGGGCTTCAATGTCCCGCAAGTAGAGCGCGGCCACGCCGGCATCGGCCTGCGCAATATCCGCGAACGGGTCGAGCATTTCGGCGGATGCCTGGAAGTGACCTCGGCACCGGGACGAAGCGAACTGGATATCCTGCTGCCCATGAACCTCTCGGTAACGGAAAACTGATGCGCGCCCCTTCCAACAAGAGCACCTGCCGATGAACCTGCCTCCGGTGATTCGCGTCGCGCTGGTCGACGATCACTCCCTGGTCCGCGACGGCATCAAGGCCCTGCTGTCCGTCATGCCCCGACTGGACGTGGTGGGCGAAGCCGAGAATGGTGCGCAGGCGATCGAAATGGTCGGTCGCAGCCAACCGGACCTGCTGCTGATGGACATCAGCCTCAAGGACATGAACGGGCTCGAGTTGACCCGACTGCTGGGCAAGCAATACCCCAGCCTCAAGATCCTTATCCTCAGCATGTATGACAATTACGAGTACGTGAGCGAATCCGTGCGTTCCGGCGCCAGCGGCTACGTGCTCAAGAACGCGCCGTCGCGGGAAATCATCGCGGCCATCGAAGCCATCATCAGCGGCGGCACGTTCTACAGTGCCGAGATCGCCCAGCGGCTCGCCACCGACCCGAACACCGACAGCGAGCTGACGCCGCGCGAGAGCCAGGTGCTGGCGAAAATGGTCCAGGGCCTGAACAACAAGGAAATGGCCCGCGAGCTGGACATCAGCGTACGCACCGTCGAAACCCATCGCCTGAGCATCCGCCGCAAGCTGAACATCGACAAGCCCGCGGCCCTGGTGAAATACGCGATCGACCACGGGATCATTTCGCGCTAGAGAAACCATTGTGGCGAGGGAGCTTGCTCCATCGCCACAGGGTTATTCATTTCAATCGACGTGATAATAGCCAGGCAACTCAAGATCATCCAACAGACTCGGGCCGCTTGGCGTCCAGCCCAGCAAGGCGCGGGTGTATTCGCTGGACACTGCCATGTTCGCGCCCGCCATGTGGGCGAACCAGCCGAAATGCTCACGCTCCCGGGATTCCACCGGCAACCCCAGGCCACGACCGATCGCCTGGGCAATGTCCTTGAACGGCACAGCCTCGTCGGCGACGGCGTGGTAGACGGACTGCGTCACGCCCTGCTCCAGCGCCAGCCGATAGACCCGTGCGGCGTCCAGCCGATGCACGCCCGACCAGCAGTGGACGCCGTCCCCGAGATAGGCCGAAACGCCCGTCTCCCGGGCCAGGCGAACCAGGATCGGAACGAATCCGTGGTCGCCGAGGCCATGGACCGAGGGTGCCAGGCGCACGGTCGCGCAGCGCACACCACGCTCGACCAGCGCCCGGGCCGCCGTTTCGGATTTACGCGGCGAAGCCGGGCTGGGCACCTCCAGCTCGCTCGCGCCCCGAGTCAAGCCCAACAGGCCGGACGTCACCAGCAAAGGTCGCTCAGACCCCTGCAGCGCGCTGCCCAATACTTCGATTACATGGCGGTCCAACTCAGCGTTCTCGGCAAACCGCGAGAAGTCATGATTGAACGCGGTGTGAATCACCGCATCCGCCGCCGAAGCCGCCCGGTGCAGGACGTCGAGGTCATTCAATGTCCCGCGGACCACCTTCGCGCCGGTCGCGGCCAGTGCGGCAACCTTGTCATCGGAACGGGCCAGGCCGGTGACCTGATAGCCGGCACCGATCAATTCCTGGACCACGGCAGACCCAACCCAGCCCGTGGCACCGGTAACGAATACATGCATGTTTCAAACTCCTGATTAGAACCATCGAGGAACACAGACTCACTTCTGGCGCAGCTCAAGCCGGCTGCCGGCCTTGCATCCCTGGCATCACCAATGCCAGCGCCACGACAAAGGCCAGCATCACCGTAACGGCCCCGCCCAGGTAAACCGCGCCGATCCCCCACGTGCCCGCCAACGCCCCAGCCAACGGGCTGCTCAGCCCCAGGGAAATGTCCAGGAACGCGACATAGGCCCCCATGGCGAGACTGCGGTTCTGCGCTGGCGCGCGCTTCACCGCCTCCACCCCAAAGCCCGGGAAGGCCAGGGAATAGCCGAAGCCGGTGAGCGCTGCGCCCAGATAGGCCACCAGCGCAGTGTCGGCGCCCCAGATCAGCAATTGCCCGACGGCTTCGATCACCACACAGACCAGGGCGACACGCGCGCCGCCGATCTTGTCTGGAAGGTGGCCAAAGAGCAGGCGCGCACCGATGAACGCCAGCCCGAACGCGGTGAACGCCAGAGAGGCATTGCCCCAATCCCTGGCCGCAAACAACAGCGCGATAAAAGCCGTGATGACACCGAAGCCAACGCTGCAAAACGCCAACCCCATGCCCGGCACCCACACCGCGCCCAACACCTTGTAGAACGGTGCCCGCCGGGTCGCCGTAGGGGCGACAGCCCGGACACCCGCGACAATCGCCAGCGCCAGCAGCGGGATGAAAATCGTCGCGACGGCAATGCCGGTGAACCCCCAGCCGCTATTCAGCGCCACGCCGAGCGGAGCGCCCAGGGCATAGGCGCCGTACATGGCAATACCATTCCAGGCCATGACCTTGCCGGCATGCTGCGCGCCGACCAGGCCGATGCCCCAACCCAACGCGCCGGTGACGATCAGGCTTTCACCCAGGGCCAACAGGACACGACCGCCCAGCAAGAGCCAGACCGACGTGACAGGCGTAGCAACGAACGCCAAGGACAGCAGATAAACCAACCCGGAAACCGCCGCCGTCACCAGGCCGACCATGACGGCGCGCTTGCCTCCGCGCATGTCAGCGAAGTTGCCGGCCCAGGCGCGTGACAACAGCGCCGCGGCAAATTGTGCGCCGACCACCAGGCCGATGACCAGCGTACCCATGCCTAGCGTGTCATGCAGGTGCAGGGGCAAGACCGGCAATTGCATGCCCAGGGTCAGAAAACCGATGAATACCGTCAGCGTGAGTGGCAACAGCTTGAGCACCGGCTTGACGTCAGCGCTTGCCTGAGGCGCCAAGGAGGCGCCCTGATGAACGTTTTTTTGAGTCATAACCCTACTCACAGAAAGGATGCGATGTGACGTTGAACGTTGTCTGTGGAGCCGACTAGAATGCGATCAATTCGTCGCATTCAAGATACGAACAATCCGTCGCATTTCCTATTCGCATTCCCTTCCGAGGCTCATGCCCGTATGTCCGAACGCTCAAGCCCGCAGATTTCCTCACGCAAACAGCCGCAACAGGCACGCTCCACCGAGCTCGTCGCCGCCGTTCTGGAGGCGGCTGTTCAGGTTCTGGCGACCCAGGGCGCGGCACGTTTCACGGTGGCCCGAGTTGCCGAGCGAGCTGGCGTGAGCGTCGGCTCGGTGTATCAGTACTTCCCGAACAAAGCGGCGATCCTGTTCCGCCTGCAAAGTGATGAATGGCGACAAACCAGCGATATGCTGCGCGAGATCCTTGAAGACAGCCGCCAGCCGCCCTTCGAGCGGCTGCGCAGCCTCGTGCGGGCGTTCATCCAGTCCGAATGCGACGAGGCCCAGATACGCGTCGCGCTCAACGACGCCGCACCGCTCTACCGCGACGCCCCCGAACACCAGGCCGCGCGGATGTCGGTGCAACAGTCGGTGGACGCCTTCATGCTGCAAGCACTGCCTGCCGTCCCGGCACAGGCCCGCGCCCTGGCAGGTGACCTGGTGATCACGACGCTCAGTACCGTGGGCAAGCGATTTTCATCCGCGCCTCGCTCTCCTGTGGAAGTTGCCGTCTATAGCGATGCCATGGCCGATATGTTCTGCGCCTACCTGGAAAGCCTGCAGCGACAGCCCCCCGAGACGACGCTCAGCTGACTGTTCACGATCAACACCGCAGTGACAGCGAGCAGGCGCTTTCACTACACTCCCCGGTCTTGTTCCCTTCCGTTGCGAGACGTCCAATCACTATGAAAAACATAACAAGCTCGATGACGCTCTGTGGCCTGTTGGTGCTCTCCGGCAGCGCCCTGGCCGAGCCGGCACCTTCGCTGCTGGACCAGGTCCTGCAACGCGGCGAACTGAAGGTGTGCACCACTGGCGACTACAAGCCCTATACCTTTAAAACCGAGGCGGGCGAATACGAAGGCATCGACATCGATATGGCGCGCTCGCTGGCCGCCAGCCTGGGCGTCAAGGTGCAATGGGTGCAGACCACCTGGAAAACCCTGATGCCGGATATGGTTGCCGGTCAATGCGACATCGGCATGGGTGGGATTTCGGTGACGCTGGAACGCCAGAAGAAAGCTTATTTCAGTGACACCCTGGACGTGGATGGCAAGATCCCGCTGGTGCGTTGCGAAGACAAGGAGCGCTACCAGACCCTCGAACAGATGAACCAGCCTTCGGTACGCCTTGTGGAGCCGGCCGGCGGCACCAACGAAGCCTTCGTCCGGGCGTTCCTGCCCAACGGCCAGCTCAGTTTCCACGACAACGTGACCATCTTCCAGCAACTGCTGGACAAGAAAGCCGACGTGATGATTACCGACGCGTCAGAAGCGCTCTACCAGCAAAAACTCAAGCCCGGCCTGTGCGCGGTCAACCCGACCCGCTACCTGCAATATGGCGAGAAGGCCTACCTGCTGCCTCGGGATGACGCCACCTGGAAGATGTACGTCGATCAGTGGCTGCACCTGAGCAAGGCCAATGGCAGCTACCAGAAAGTGATTGGGCAGTGGTTGGCCGTCCCGGCCGCCCAATAACCGTTCGCTGACAAAACAAAAAAACATGTGGGAGCGAGCTTGCTCGCGATGGCGCCACGTCTGCCGCATTGATGTTGGCTGACGCACCGCTATCGCGAGCAAGCTCGCTCCCACACAGGGTTGGGCCTGTTCAGGACTGACCGCTTTACGTCACTGCGCCGCCCGCACCTTGGCGATCTCCTCGTACATCATCTTCACCAGCTCGCCATCCAGGGATTTGGCGAACTTGTCGATCACCGGTTGCACGCGCTCACGAAAGCGATCTTTCTCGGCTGGGGTGATCTCATTCACGGTCATCGCGCCGGCCAACGTCACCTTGGCCTTGTCCATGCCCGCCGCCGTGACTTCACGCTGGAATGTTTGCGCTTCGGCCGCGGCCGCGCGAATCATTGCCTTTTCGTCGTCGTTAAGGCGGTTCCAGGTTTTCTGGCTGATGATCAACGACTGCGGGTTGAAGATGTGGCCCGTGACGGAGAGATACTTCTGCACCTCGTAGAACTTGTTGCCCTCGATCACGGTGAACGGGTTTTCCTGACCGTCGATGGTGTGTTGCTCAAGACCCGTGTAGACCTCGGGGAACGCCATCGGCACCGGGTTGGCGCCCAGGGCGGAGAAGGTCTCCAGGTAGATCGGCGACTGGATGACGCGAATCTTCAAGCCCTGCATGTCCTCAAGCTTGGTCACCGGGTGCTTGCTGTTGGTCAGGTTACGGAAACCCAGGTCCCAATAACCCAGCCCTACCAGCCCCTTGCTATCCAGTTGCGCCGCCAGTTTCTGCCCGACCGGCCCATCGATCACCGCATGGGCTTCCTCGACGTTGTTGAACAGGAACGGGAAATCGAGCATGGCATAATCCGGTGCCTGGGCGGCCAGGATGCCGGAGTTGAGCACGGTGATGTCCAGCGTGCCGCCCTGCAACGCCGACACCGTTTGCACGTCGCCGCCTAGCGTACCGCCGGGGAACAGGCGGACCTTGATCTTGCCACCGCTCTTTTCGCTGAGCAGGTCGGCGAACTTCTGCGCGCCCTGCCCTTGTGGATGCTCCTTGACGTTCTGGAACGCGAATCGCAGGGTACGTTCGCGGATTTCATCGGCGTGGCTGACCACGCTACCCAGCAGCAGTCCCGTTGCGCACGCCCCGGCCAACAGGGTTTTCATCAGTTGTCCCATGTCACTCTCCGATCATTATTGTTTTTAAGTCGAGCTACTACGGCTTGCACCGGCATTAACCGGTGAAGAATTTCAGGGGTCCCAGGACCAGTTGCGGGAACAGGACCAGCAGGAACAGCACCGCCAGTTGCGCTAGCAGGAACGGCCACACGCCACGAACGATTTCTTCGATATTGAGCTTGGAAACCCCGCTCACCACGTTGAGCACAGTGCCCACGGGCGGGGTAATCAGGCCGATGGCGGTGTTGATCAGGAACAACACGCCGAAGTAAACCGGGTCGATGCCCGCCTGGGTGATCGCCGGCATCAGCACCGGTGTGAGGATGAGGATGCTCGGCGTCATGTCCATGACCGTACCGACCAGGATGATCATCAGCATGATCACTACCAACAGCAGGGTCGGGCTATCCATGAACGGCTCGAGCACCGCCGCCAATTGGCCTGGCAAGTCGGCAATGGTCACCAGCCAGGAAGAAACCATGGCGGCGGCGACCAGCAGCATCACCACCGAGGTGGTCTTGGCCGAGGACAGGATCACCTCGTACAACTGGCTGACTTTCATTTCCCGGTAGATCACCAGGGACACGAATAGCGAATAGACCGCCGCCACCACTGCCGCTTCCGTCGGGGTGAAAATGCCGAACTTGAGGCCGAAAATAATGATGATCGGCAAGCCCATGGCCCAGCTGCCCTCAACCAATGCCCGCAGGACCTCGGCACGGGATTGCTTGGGTGGCGTCTCGACATTCTCGCTGCGGGAAACGAACCACCAGGCAATGGCGAGCGCCGCTCCGAGCATGATCCCCGGCACGATGCCGGCCAGGAACAACTTGGAAATCGACACCCCGGACGCCACGCCAAAGACAATGAAGCCAATGCTCGGCGGAATGATCGGCGCGATAATTCCACCGGCGGCAATCAAACCCGCCGAGCGTGCCCGGTTATGCCCGGCCAGCACCATCATCGGTACCAACAAGGCCGCCAGTGCCGCCGCATCGGCCACGGCCGAACCGGAGAGCGACGCCAGCAGGCAGGACGCGATGATCGCCACGTAACCGAGACCACCGCGCTTGTGCCCCACCAGCGCCATGGCAATGTTGACGATGCGTTTGGACAAGCCACCGACATTCATGATCTCGCCGGCCAGCATGAAGAACGGCACGGCCATCAGTGGGAAGCTGTCCGCCCCGTTGAGCAGGTTCTGGGCAATGATTTGCGCGTCGAACAGATCCAGGTAGAACATCAACGCCACACTGACCACCAGCAAGGCAAACGCGATGGGCATGCCCAGTGCCATGCTGCCAATCAAGGACCCGAGGAAAATAACCAGTGTCATGGGCGGGTACTCTTGATGGGGTCAGGGGTGATGGAGTTAGGGGTGATCACCTCGGCGTCGTTGTCCTTGACCATCACCAACTCGTCATCCCCCAGCTTGCCGAACAGCGCCAGGTAGAGCTCGTAGAGCAGGATCGCTGCGGCACTGGCGCCAAACACCAGGCCGGCCCCATAAAACAGCGCCATGGACAATCCTGACGCCGGGGCAACTACATTCAGGTTGATCGCGGCCTGTTGCCAACTGCCACTGAAAATCAGCCAGCAGATGTACAACATCAAAAGATGACTGATGACCAGGCATATACGCTTGCCGGCCGGCGGCAAGCGCTTGACCAGGCTGTCCATGCCCAGGTGAGCACGGTCCTTGAGCGCCACCAGGGCACCGAGAAATATCATCCAGACGAAGAACCAGCGCGACAGCTCCTCCGACACACTGATGCCAGAGTTGAAGGCATAACGCAGCACCACATTGCCGAACACCAGCACGATCATCGCGACCATGCACAACACAATCAGTAGCTTGAGCAGCTTGAAATACAGATCGACGATTTTTGTCATCTTGAAGAACTCCGAGGCTTGTCGAGCGCCGACATCCCATTGGCGCGATAAGACCGCAAACAGCGTGGGCCGCTAGCGGATCGAACCTGAGAGGCTGGAAGGTGCTTCCGGATTGGAACAACGGATCAAGGGAAAGGCGTGTGGCGCTCGCAGACGAGTAGGCATGGAGTATTCCTCTATTTTTATTATGGTCTTGGCCTCGTAGGGCAAGACGGGTTGCCGATAAAATGTACCACCCGGTTAGTTTGGTCAATAACCCCGACAGGCGTACAACACAAAGCGTGCGATTATCGGTCGCCATGAGAGGACGACTTACGCCTCTTGGATGTGAGTGGGACCGTTCTACGCAACTTACCGATTACAAGTAACGACTCCGCCTAGTGGGCCATTGCGAGTGGAACCATTCTTTTGGCTTATTAGTATAAAAGCTAAAATTAAATTGAACTTTTTTTACAGATAGCCAACTTCAACTCCAACTAACCAAGTAAAAACCGTTATTTCAGACGACTTACAGGCGCCATTCCAATGACACCCCCGCACCGGCCAAGCGAGAAATTAGGCGCCAAAAAAACATCGGCACCACCGTCCCAATTCTGAACAGGCCATTAAATCGGCATCTAAATAATAAAAAATCTTTTGACATCAACAAGTAACAGAAGTTATAGCGCATCTTTAAGACACCTCTACCCGACCACTAAACAACCCTCAGGAAAATTATTAATAAACTTCCGCATATAAATCTTTGCGCTCATGATTTTTGATGCTAATAATCTGCCGCCCCGAACTTCAAGATGCCACTGCGTCACTTCCTGTGTACGTCAAACCGCTGTCTGACAACGGGTCACTACTCAACTTAAATCGCTTGCTTTCTCGAATGCCTCATCGCGTCCGGGCGAGCTGCTGTGCGGCGCAGCAAACTGCGCGAGGAAGGGCGTCATCGCAACTAATCATCCACGAATCAAGATCCTTTCGATCTTCGGTACCCGTCCGGAAGCCATCAAGATGGCCCCCTTGGTCAAGGCCCTCGCCGCCGAACCGGGCATTGAGTCACTGATCTGTGTCACCGGCCAGCATCAGAGCATGCTCAAGCAGGTCCTGGATCTGTTCGACCTCAAGGCCGATTTCACCCTCGACGTGATGACGCCGCACCAGACGCTCAACTCCCTGACTGCCGCGCTGTACGCAGCCATCGACCCGGTGCTGGAACAGACCCGGCCGGATCGGGTGTTGGTCCACGGCGATACCACTTCGGCCATGGTCGCGTCGATGGCCGCTTTCCATCGACGCATCCCTGTCGGCCATGTGGAAGCCGGCCTGCGCACCGGCGACATCTACAGCCCTTGGCCGGAAGAAATGAACCGCCGCTGCATCGACCTCAGCGCCGACCTGCTGTTCGCACCTACCGAACAATCGCGTGACAACTTGCTGGGCGAACGTCTGCAAGGCCGTTGCCTGGTGACCGGCAACACCGTGATCGACGCGCTGCAACTGACGGCCCGACGCATCAATGACGATGCCCGGTTGCGTGACGAACTGGATCAACAGTTCCCATACCTGCAAACCGGACGCAAGCTGCTGCTGGTGACCGGCCACCGCCGAGAAAACTTCGGCGAGGGCTTCCTGGACATCTGCAAGGCCTTGCGTCACCTGGCCCAGCGACCGGATATCCAGATCGTCTACCCGGTGCACCTCAACCCCAACGTACTAGGCCCGGTGACCGAACAGCTGGGCGATCTGCTCAATGTGCATTTGATCAAGCCGCTGGACTACCTGGCCTTCGTACGCTTGATGCAACACGCCCATGTCATCCTCACCGACTCCGGTGGCGTGCAGGAAGAAGCGCCGTCGCTGGGCAAACCGGTGCTGGTGATGCGCGATGTCACTGAACGCCCTGAAGCAGTAGCGGCGGGCACGGTGCGCCTGGTCGGCACCTCGCCGGCATCGATCATCGCTGGCGTGGACGCATTGTTCGACGATGACGCGTTGTGGCGCCGCGCCTCACAAGCCGCCAACCCCTATGGCGACGGCAATGCCAGCCAACGCATCGTCGATACCCTGATGGGGCGCCCGGTCGACGACTTCGTCGTGGCCCAACCGCCTGCACAGCAGCCGGTCGCTCCATCACTGTCCGAGCCGCGTGAGTTGCTCGCCGATTTCAACTGACCACCGTTATTCCTCTTATCAGATCGAGACTTGCCTGAATGAAGCCTTCCGTTGCCATCCCTACGGGTGCGCTCAGCGCCCTTGCCTGCGGCTTGAGCCTGCTCGCGCTCATGCCGACCTTTGCCCTGGCTGCGGACAGCCCGCTGACCCAGGCTATTCATCGACTCAACGCCGATACCCGCCAGACACGTGAAGTGCGCTTGAGCGACCTGGGTATCACTGCGCCGATCCTCTTGAGCGCCAGCGACGCCCGCCGCGAACTCTACCTGCCAGTGCCCGCCGGCGTTGCCCTCGATGACGCAACCTTGCAACTGGATGCCAGCTACCTCAATGGCGAAGGCGGTCGCAACACCCTGCTGCTGTCCCTCGATGGTTACCCGGTGCGCGCCGAAGGGCTCAGCGAGGCACAAGGCGATGCCAGCGCCACACTCGGCGTCGACAAGGCCGCGCGTGACAACGGCCTGGTGCGCCTGGGCGTTGCCTGGTCCTCGGTGGTGTCTCGACCGTTGTGCGAAGACGATCGGGTCATCGGCAACGTGCTGCGCATCCAACCCGAGACACGCCTGAACTACAGCTACGACGCCAGTCAGTTACGCGACGTTGGTACGGCTTGGACGGCCCTGCCCGGTGAACCCGGCATCCTCGTCGCCCCCGGTTCGTTGTCCGCTGCCAGCTACGATTCGGCCTGGCGCCTGGGCGTGGCACTGGAGCGCATCGGCAAACACAGCCGCATCCTGCCCTTCCCTGTCGTGCAGGACAGCGTGGACCTGAGCAGCCTGCGCATTCCTGCCGAGTTATTGAGCATTCCAGCCTTCGCCAGCCTCAACGGCAAAGGCCCGCACACCTTGGCCAACCCGGCCGAGATCGGCGCACTGCTGGTGTTGGGCCAGACCTCGAACGTACAGGCAGACCTGGCGATCAACGACCCGGAACTGCTCAAGGCCATCAACCAGTCCCTGGACGCCTTGCAAAACCAGGTCCAGGGCCTCGACACAACGGCAGCCAGCGCGCTGACCCAATGGCGCGAACAGCACGTCAACGCAGCGCTGGCGAGCGCCGGCACCGACAACGTAAGCCTGGCGCTGCTCGGCACTCGCCCGGTCCTGATGATCGCCCCGCAATCCACCGGCAAAGCCTTGTCGCTGCTCGGTTCGGCGTGGAGCAAACTGGCGAAAAGTCGCCAATTGACCGTGAGCGAAGCGCAAACACCGTTGAGCGACGATGGCCGTGTAGCCCTGTCGCGACTGGGCGGCGCCCCTGGCAACTTCGACGTGGCCTCGCGATTCGACTGGAGCACTTCGTTCCCTCTGGGCAGCGTGGCTTACGACGGTCGCCTGCCGGTCACGGCCGTGGTGAACGTCTCCGCAGCCCCGGGGGCTTCCGCTACAGCACCGGTGGCCTCGCTGTTTTTCAATGATTTCCTGATCGGCGCGCAGCAACTGACTACCGATGGTGAGCCACAGCGCATCCAGGCCCACATCCCACGCTACGCCCTGGGCTCGAAGAACACCTTGCGCGTGTCGTTCCAGCGCCAGCCGGTCAGCGACCGCTGCCTGGAAACGCCGCAAGCCTTCCCGGTATCGGTCCTGCCGACCAGCCACATCGTCCTGGAAAAAACCTCGCTGGACGACGACTTCTCCGGCATGGCCGCACGCTTCGCCGTGGACACCCAGATCCTGGTTCCCCAGGCCTACCTCGACCAACCGGCCAGCAGCCTGACGCGGGTCATTTCGGTGGCCGATACCAGCGGCGTATCGCCGCTGCGCGCGCAGCTCAAGGTCAGCGCTGATCCGAAAGCCGTCGTCAGCCCGGACAAAGCCTTCCTGGCCTTCGAGTTGCCGCTCAAGGACAGCCAGGAATCGGTCCAGGTCGACGAGCAAGGTCGCCTGCGCATCAACCACAAGGACCAGGTGTTGCTGGACGTACAACCCCTCAACCAATTGGCCTCGCTGCAAGTGGTGCAGACCGCAGGCCAGCACGGCCTGGTCTACCGGGCCCTGGGCAACCAGCCGCCAAGCCTGGCCAAGCCGATTGTGCTGACCCGTGGCGACGTGGCGATTCTGGGCAACAACGGGGCCGTGGCGATCTTCGATACCCAAGACCCAAGCGGTAGCCTGCTGATCGGCAGCGAAGAACCCAAGGGCCTGGACGCCTGGCGTAAACCTTCGCTGCTCTGGTTGATTCCAGGCGCCATTATCCTGTTCCTCCTCTTGTTGCTGGCAGGCCGTAGCGCCCGTCGCAATCGCCAGTAACGGTACCCTTCGATGACGTCGATTTATTGGCCCTATTGGCTGGCCCATTACTACAACTACCTGGAGATCGCGACCATCGTGGTCGCGGTGCTGATCCTGATCTCCAGCCTGGACGATCTGATCGTTGACGTGTGGTACTGGTCTCGTCGCCTGTACCGCAAGTTCACCGTGGACCGCCGCTACCGGCCGCTGACCGTCGAGCAATTGTTGGCCCGGGACGAACAGCCCCTGGCGATCATGGTGCCGGCCTGGCTGGAATACGACGTCATCGCGCCGATGATCGAGAACATGGTGTCGACACTCGACTACCAGAACTACGTGGTGTTCGTCGGTACGTACATCAACGACCAGCGCACCATCGACGAAGTCGAGCGGATGCGCAGACGCTACAAACAACTGCACCGCGTGGAAGTGCCCCATGCCGGGCCGACCTGCAAGGCCGACTGCTTGAACTGGGTGATCCAGGCGATTTTCCTGCATGAGAAAACCCATGGCATGACCTTCGCCGGCGTCGTCCTGCACGACAGCGAGGACGTGCTGCATCCGCTGGAACTGCGTCTGTTCAACTACCTGTTGCCGCGCAAGGACATGATCCAGTTGCCCGTGGTGTCGCTGGAGCGCAACTGGTACGAATGGGTGGCGGGCGTCTACATGGACGAGTTCGCCGAATGGCACGGCAAGGACCTGGTGGTGCGTGAAAGCATGACCGATACCGTACCCTCGGCCGGCGTCGGAACCTGCTTTTCCCATCGCGCCCTGCGGGTGCTGGCCGGTGAAACCGAAAACCAGCCGTTCAACACCGACAGCCTCACCGAGGACTATGACGTTGGCGCGCGCTTGGCCAAGGTTGGCATGAATGCGATCTTCGTACGTTTCCCGGTGCAGTTCCGGGTGCTGCGCAAATCCTGGTTTCGCAAACCCTACGAATCGACCCTGACCATGCCATTGTGCGTGCGCGAGTTCTTCCCGGACACGTTCCGCACCGCCTTCCGGCAGAAGGCACGCTGGACCCTGGGCATCGGCTTGCAAGGCTGGGAGCAGATGGGTTGGAACGGCTCGCTGGCCAACCGATACCTGCTGTTTCGCGACCGCAAGGGCGTGGTGACGGCGTTCGTGAGCATTATTGCCTACGTTATTCTGGTGCAACTGCTGGGCTTGATCGTCCTGCGCCACAGCGGCTTATGGGACGTCACCTTCCCTACGCCGTTTGAAAGCAATGACCTGATCAAATACCTGCTGCTGGCCAACGGCGTCGCCTTGGTCTGGCGAATCCTGCACCGTTATTACTTCACCGCCGTGCTGTACGGCTGGCAGCATGGCTTGCTGTCCATGCCGCGCATGCTGGTGGGCAACTTCGTCAACTTCATGGCCGCTTCCCGGGCCTGGCGCATGTTCCTGGTGGGCAAGGTGATGAATCGCAAGCTGGTCTGGGACAAGACCATGCACGATTTTCCTTCCACCGACCTGGTCGCCATCGCGCCGCGCCGCCTGGGCAGCGTGTTGCTGTCCTGGCAGGCTATCACCGACACGGCCCTGCAAAGCGCCCTCCACGAACAACAGTCGCGCAACGTGCCTTTGGGGCGAATTCTGCTCAATAACGGGTGGCTGGACGATGAAACCCTGGCCGAAGCCATCGCGTTCCAGAATGACCTGCCACGGGTCTTTGATGTCGCCGAGAAAGCCGCTGCCTCGACGTCCCCGCTGAGCCCCGAGTTTGCCTTGCGCTGGCGGGTCGTGCCTCTGGGCCCCAACAGCGAAGGCCGCGAACAGATCGCCGTCGCCAACCCCTTGCCCGATGAAGGCCTGCAACAGGTCAGCGCCGCGCTGGGTAGCGAGCCGGTGCAACTGATTGCCCGGGAAAGCGAAATTCTCGCGCTGTTGCGCAAGCTGCCTGCGCGCAACGGTCATGCCGTACCCAATGCCCGGGCGCCGCTGTTGGGCGACCTGCTGATCGAAATGGGCCTGCTCGATCGCGACGAATTCAGTCGCGTCATGCTCCAGTACCGGCCGCAACACCACGGCCGCATCGGCGATTACCTGGTCGACAGCGGCGTGCTGCCACGTTCGACGATCGAACAGGTCGTGGCCCGTCAGCACAATCTCTACCCAACGGAGCTCCCGGCATGAACCGCCCCTTCCTGACCCTTTTGGCCACGGGGCTGAGCCTGATACCAGCGTTTGCGCTTGCCGAAACGTTGCCGCTGCCACTGTCCGGGCCGGCCTATACCGCCGCCAACGAAGCCTACAGCGCCTACGAACGCAAGGACTACGACCTGGCCATTACCAAGGCACGCGAAGCCCTGCGCCAGCGTGCCGACGTGACGCGCCTGAACACCCTGATCGAGTTGGCCGAGCGGGACAAGAAACTGCGCGACCAACCCCAGCCCCTGGCAGCGTCTCGCCCCGCCAGCGCAGCACCGGGTTTCGTCGCCGCGTCCCAGGGGTTCAAGGCCTATGACCGCGAACAATTCGACCTGGCCGCGCAATCGGCCCGCAAGGCCGTCACCCAGGCACCCCGGCGCCGTGAATATCGCCTGTTGCTGATCGACGCCTTGCAGCGCCAGCAACACTTGGAAGAAGCCGACCTAGCCACCACCGATGCCCTTGGTGTCTTTGCCAACGACAACACGTTGTTGATGCGCCGCAAAGCCATTCGCCGCCAACTCGCGGTACCGCTGGCGACCCAGGGCTATCGCGCCCTGGAGCAAGGCAACACAGTCCTGGCCGTGGACCAGGCGCGCAAAGCCGTGGCCTGGGCACCAGAGATCGCCGCCAACCAGCAACTGCTCATCAGTGCCCTGCTCGCGGCGAAGGCTGACGTGAGTGCCGAACAGGCCGCTTCTGCCGCACTGGCGCTGGACGATCACCAAGCCGCGCCGTGGATCCTGCGCAGCTTTGCCCGTAACCGCCAGGGCAAGACGCAGGCGGCCCAGGACGATCTTCACCAAGCGCAGAGCCTTGCGGGCCTGTCGGTCGGGGAAGCTCGTGACATCCGCTTCGCACAGGCCCAATCCTCACCACCTGTGCTGCTATGCCAGGAGAGCACCTACGGTCTGACCTGCTCCATCTCGCCGGGCAACACCGGCGGGCAGGCTCCGGTGAGCGATCTGCAGCTAGCTTATAACTGGGTTCGAGCCGGCGACGACGAATCAGCCCATGCCGCGTTCCGCAAGGCGGACGCCACCGCGCGATTGGCACCGGCACCCGCCCAGGACGCTGCCTACAACGCCATGCGAGTCCATGAAGACGACGAAGCCGTGGCGTACTTCAAGCGCGTCATCGATGGGCAAAAAACCGCTGAGACGCCCTTGTCCCCGCAACAGCTTTTCGATACCCGTCGCACCGTGGGCGATGTATCACGCAGACTCGGCCTGACCAGCACCACCAGCTATCGCGGCAGCAGTTCCAGTGGCCTGAGCGCCGCCCCGGGCACCAGCAGCAGCGGCAGCGAAAGCAATGACCTGCTGCAAAACAGCACCGAACTGTCGTGGCGTCCGCTGGGCTATCGCAATGGCCGCTTTGTCGAACTCTACGGTCGCATCACTGACACCCTGTGGAGCAAGAACAGCGAATCGGACACGGGCGCGGATGCCTTGCAAGGCGCTCTCGGCGTGCGGGTCAAGCCCTTCAGTTCGGTCAACATCATGGCGGCCCTTGAACGGACCTTCCCGCTGGGCTCTTCCAATGTCGACGGCGACTGGCTGGTGCGACTGGGCTACGGTTCGAGCATCGGCACCGATCTGCGGGTCGATGTGCCGAGCTGGTGGACCTCGCAGCTGTACGCCGAGGTCGGCCACTACATCAACGACTCGCGAGACTACTTCAACAGCGAATGGCAAGTGGGCCGCAGCTATGCCATCGGCGGAACCGGCTCGCGCTGGGTGACCTTCCCCCATGTCGTCGCGGCGATCGACTACGATTCCAAGATGAAGAGCGAAGCCGGCGGCGGCTTTTCTTCCGGCGACGCCGGGGGGATCGGGATAGGAAACAACGTACGTTACTGGTTCCGGGAAGACGCCTACAACGCGCCACGCTCCTATGTGGACCTGTCCCTGCAATACCGGGCCAGGGTGTTTGGCGAGGATCGCGCCAAAGGCGTGTTCGCGCGCCTGACCTACTCCTATTGAGGACGCTGGTGGGATATTCGGTTCGTCGGTACGAAAAGCGGCTCGCCTTGCCGAGCCGCGACTACACTGCATCCAGAAGGGACTTGTTTGAATAGCTTCGCAAAGTTCGTCAATCGCAAGACCGTCGCGGCGCTGTTACTGGCCGCGCTCCTCGGCGCAGGTACAGGGACGTACTACATAATGACCACCACGACACCGAACATCGTCGGCATCGTCTGGCAGCCGGACAACCAGACCGTCGGCATCAGCGGCAATTGGGAAAAACTGGGGGTGCACGAGTTGCTCGTGCAATGGACGGTGGTGGACGACCAGGCCTTCGTGCCCGGCACCGGCCTGCCCAGCGTACCGGTACTGCCGGACTGGGCGCGCATCGCCAGGACGCCCTGGGCCCAGGATGTCATCCTCGGGCTGGCCGGCTATTTCAGCGAGAACCGCTCACGAGAAAACATCGAGCAACTGGCCGCGCTGTCGGAGCGCATTGCCGGGTTGCCAACGCCATTGCATGTCACCGGTTGGTACTTTCCGGCTGAGGTCGACCCCAGCTGGTCGGGCGCCACGGAGCTGCCGGCGTTGCTGGCCAAGCTGCCGCGCCCGCTGTGGATCAGCGTCTACGACGGCGCCAACATCGGCCCCGCCGCTACCGCAGACTGGCTCAAGCAATGGTTGCCGAACGACATCGGTGTGTTCTTCCAGGACGGCGTTGGCGTCTATGCCCGCACCGCCCCGGTTGCCCGAAGCTACGCCGATGCCCTGCGTGACCGGCTTGGCAAGGATCGCGTGCGGATCATCGTCGAAGCCTTTCGCCCCAAATACGGCGGTGGTTTCCGCTCCGCCACGGTCGACGAGCTCAAGCCACAATTGGCGGCCTATGCAGGCTATCCGCTCTACCTGTTCGACGGGCCGCACTACATGACACCAACCTTGGTGGACCAGTTGAAACAAGCCCTGGCCCTGCCTTGATCAGAACTTAAAGCCATCCGCTTGCCCCCGCTAACTGAGTTTGTATCGGTCTGTATCTGAAATGCGGACCGATACAAAACAATGCATCTCGCCCTCTCCTGGCACACATCGTCGATACATCCGCGCGTTTAACTGTGATCACCGGACAGCAACACATTCGCTGCCACGGCCCCACTCAATCAAGCGCAAGGAGAATCACCATGTTCAATTTCTCGAAAGTATCGTCCCTGGCTATCGCCCTGACATTGGTTGGCGGTGTCGGCCTGGCCAATGTCGCCTCGGCCACCGCAGCCAGTGCATCGATTCACAACCAGGCGCAACAGCTGGCTGAAGGCGGGTCTGATCGCTTGCTGGAAAATCGCGTGGCCGAAGGCGGCTCCGATCGCTTGCTCGAGAACCGTGTGGCTGAAGGTGGCGCTGATCGGCTGCAGGAGTTGCGTGAACGCAGCGCGGTGTGAAGCGCTTTTGTGGCAATGGCGCTTACTCTCGCTCGATTCTGTAGGAGCTGGCGAAGCCTGCGATCTTTTGATCTTGAGCTTTCGACTCAATGAGCAATGGAAAGATCGCAGCCTCGCTTCGCTCGTCAGCTCCGACAGTGCATCCTCGCTGCCAGTGCCTGACAGGGCGGCTCAGGGCTTGATGTTCTTCAGCTCATTGAGCAACGCGAGCAGTTGCTGCATCTTTTCCTCGCCGAACTGTTCTTCGATCCGTCGATAGTTGCTTTCCATGCCCTCGCTCATGGACACGAAGCACTGCTGGCCGCGCTCGGTCAGCCCGACAAAGACCCGTCGCTGATCCTGGCTGGACTTCTGCCGCCGCACCAAGCCGTCACGCTCCAGGCGACTGAGCACACCGGTCATGCTCGGCTTGAGGATGCACGCCTGGTGAGCGAGCTGATGGCTTTCCAGCTCCCCTTGCTGATGCAGGATACGGATCACCCGCCATTGCTGTTCCGTGAGGTCATGCTGGTTCAGCGCCGGTCGAAAAAAAGCCATCGCCGCTTCGCGGGCTTGCAACAGCGTCAGGGTCAATGAGGGTCTGGGGTTGGCCATGTTCGAACTGTGTGGATGGGCGAGTCGGCAGCTTAGTTGGGCCGCCTGGCTGCTGCAAGAAGCATGGCCGCGCTATGTCACTGTGGAAGGGGATTCTGTGGGAGCAAAGCTTGCTCCCACAGAATCCCTCTCGCCACTATTCAGCGCAACCCCGATTGCCGCTGGCGATACTCCCCCGGTGTGAGCTGGGCGTAACGCTGGAAAAACCGACTGAAATACGCCGGGTCCTTGAACCCGAGCTGGTAGCAGATTTCATTGGCCGAGCTGCCGGTGAACAACAACAGGCGCTTGGCCTCCTGCATCAGCCGCTCCATGATCAGGCGTTTGGAAGGCAGGTCGGCGATGCGTCGGCACACATCATTGAGGCGCGCCTCGGTCACGCCGATGCCTTCGGCGTAGCGCGACAACGGCCAATGCTGCAGGTAGTGGGCCTCGATCAACTCGTTGAAACGGTGAAAGATCTTCAGGTCTTCATGCCGGGCCGGCCTGGCCTCCAGGGAGTTGGAACACAACCGTAGCAGGCTGATCATGATCAGCCGCGTCAAAGCGTCCAGTGCTGCGCTGCGCCCCGGGCGCCCGGCCGTCACCTCCTCGCTCAACTCCTCGAACAGGTACTCCAGGCGCCGCACCTCCCCCGCCTGCCCGGGCCCCAGTTGCGCCAGCGCTACGCAGGCTGCCGGCATCTGCACGCCCGCCGGCGCCAGGCTCGGGTCGGCGTCGATCAACTGCCACACCAATTGCTGGCGCACCGTCAGCACATGCCCGTCACTGTCGGCCTCGGTCACGAAGGAATGGGGAATGGTCGGCGGTGTGAGGAAGAACATCGGGCCGGATTCGACGTACTGCTGGTCATCGAGATACACGCGCACGGTGCCGCTCTTGACGTAATGCACCTGGAAGAACCGGTCGTGGCGATGAACCGGCATGTTGCGACCGAAAAAATCCGCCAGGTTGGCGAGTCGGTCGTAATGCACTTCCGCGTCGCTATAGCGCTGGTCGTACACCTGACCAATGTTGATGTTGGGGATCGGCTGACGGTCAGTCATCACGCAGTACTCGTTTTCTTATTCTGGTCCAGGCACCTGCCGCAGCCATCCTGCACCGAATCCGGCAAGGCAACCAGTGCCCGTTCATTCTGTCACGCTTGACGATAGTTAACATCTTAATTATAACTGTTAACACATTAACAATAACCGCAGAGCCCTCACCCCTCTGCATCGCCAGGAGACAAGCATGAGCCGTGCCCTGCATGACGTCGCGACCGGCACCCTGTTCGGGGTCGCGCTGAACTACCAGGGGCTGCTGAAACAGCGCCTCGCCGAGTTCGAGCAACCGCCCTACCAGAAACCGCCGCTCAAGCCCGTGCTGTTCATCAAGACCCCTAACACCCGCAACTGGCACGGTGCCGAGGTGTTTCACCCCGGTCTCGGCGAAACACTGCAACCAGGGCCGGCGCTGGGCGTGGTCATGGGCAGGTCGGCCAGTCGCGTCAGCGCCGCCGAAGCCCTGGACTACGTGGCCGGCTACACCATCGTCAATGAATTCAGCCTCCCGGAAGACAGCTATTACCGCCCCGCCGTCAAGGCCAAGTGCCGGGACGGCTTCTGCGCCATCGGCCCAGAACTGGTGCCTACCACTCAGGTGGCCGACCCTCACAGCCTGGCGATCACGCTGTACGTCAACGGCGAGGTTCGCCAGCAGAACAGCACGGCCAACCTCGTTCGCAACATTCCCCAACTGATTGCCGAGATCAGCGAATTCATGACCCTGCATGCCGGCGACGTGCTGATCACGGGTACGCCTGAAGGCCGGGTCGACGTACTGCCCGGTGACCGTGTCGAAGTGGACATCGCCGGCCTGGGCCGTCTGGTCAATACCATCGTGGCCGAGGAAACAGGAGCAGGTTCATGAAACACGCACGCATTCGTTTTGAAGGCCAGGATCAAGCCGTCACCGTTGAAGCTCACAACGCCGTACGCCTGGTCGACGGTCGCCTGGTGGCCGAGGACCAGGTCCAGTGGCTGCCACCGGCCACCGGCAGCATGTTCGCCCTGGGCCTGAACTATGCCGATCACGCCGCCGAGTTGGCGTTCAAGCCGCCGACCGAACCCCTGGCATTCATCAAGTCCCCCGGCACCTACACCGGCCACAACCAGGTGAGCTGGCGTCCCGACAACGTCGCCTACATGCACTACGAGTGCGAGCTCGTGGCGGTCATCGGCAAAGCGGCGCGCAACGTCAAGCGCGAGGATGCGTTGCAATACCTGGCCGGCTACACCGTGTGCAACGACTACGCGATCCGCGATTACCTGGAAAACTACTACCGCCCCAACCTGCGAGTGAAGAACCGCGATGCCACCACCCCCGTCGGCCCATGGATCGTCGATGTGGCTGATGTACCGGACCCGAGCAACCTGACGCTGCGCACCTGGATCAATGGCGAACTGCGCCAGGAAGGCAGCACCAAGGACATGATTTTCGATATCCCGTACCTGATCGAATACCTGTCCAGCTTCATGACCTTGCAACCCGGCGACATGATTGCCACCGGCACGCCGGAAGGCCTGGCGGACGTTGTGCCCGGTGATGAAGTGGTGGTGGAAGTGGAAGGCGTCGGCCGTCTGGTCAATCGAATTGTCAGCGAAGCCGAGTTCTTCGCATCCCGTAAAGAGGCTTGAGCAGCATGATCAAACACTGGATCAACGGCCGTGAGGTCGAAAGCAAAGACGTGTTCGTCAACTACAACCCGGCCACCGGCGAGGCCATCGGTGAAGTCGCCAGCGGCGGTGTCGAGGAAGTCGCCCAGGCTGTGGCCGCCGCCAAGGAGGCCTTCCCGAAGTGGGCCAATACCCCCGCCAAGGAACGCGCCCGGCTGATGCGCAAGCTCGGTGAACTGATCGAGCAGAACGTGCCGAAACTGGCCGAACTGGAAACCCTCGACACGGGCTTGCCGATCCACCAGACCAAGAATGTGCTGATTCCGCGTGCATCCCACAACTTCGATTTCTTTGCCGAAGTCTGCACGCGCATGGACGGTCATACGTATCCGGTCGACGACCAGATGCTCAACTACACCCTGTACCAACCGGTGGGTGTCTGCGCGCTGGTATCGCCCTGGAACGTACCGTTCATGACCTCGACCTGGAAGACCGCGCCGTGCCTGGCGCTGGGCAACACGGCCGTGCTGAAGATGTCCGAGCTGTCGCCACTGACCGCCAACGAGCTGGGTCGCCTGGCGGTCGAGGCTGGCCTGCCCAATGGCGTGCTGAACGTGATCCAGGGTTACGGCGCAACCGCCGGCGATGCGCTGGTGCGCCATCCGGATGTGCGGGCGATCTCCTTCACCGGCGGCACCGCCACTGGCAAGAAAATCATGCAGACCGCCGGGTTGAAGAAGTATTCGATGGAACTGGGCGGCAAGTCGCCGGTGCTGATTTTCGAAGACGCCGACCTGGAACGGGCCCTCGACGCCGCGCTGTTCACGATTTTTTCCCTCAATGGCGAACGCTGCACCGCCGGCAGCCGGATCTTCATCCAGGATAGTGTCTATCCGCAGTTCGTGGCCGAGTTCGCCGCCCGCGCCAAGCGCCTGATCGTCGGTGATCCGCAGGACCCGAAGACCCAGGTCGGCTCGATGATCACCCAGGCCCACTACGACAAGGTCACCGGCTACATCAAGATCGGCCTCGAAGAAGGCGCCACCCTCCTGGCCGGCGGCCTGGAGCGCCCGGCCAATTTGCCTGCCCACTTGAGCCGCGGCCAGTTCATCCAGCCGACGGTGTTCGCCGATGTGAACAACAACATGCGCATCGCCCAGGAAGAAATCTTCGGCCCGGTGGTGTGCCTGATCCCGTTCAAGGACGAGGCCCAAGCCCTGCAATTGGCCAACGACACCGAATACGGCCTGGCCTCGTATATCTGGACCCAGGACATCGGCAAGGCCCATCGCCTGGCCCATGGGATCGAGGCCGGCATGGTGTTCATCAACAGCCAGAACGTGCGCGACCTGCGCCAGCCTTTCGGCGGCGTGAAGGGTTCCGGAACCGGCCGCGAAGGCGGACAGTACAGTTTTGAAGTGTTTGCCGAGATCAAGAACGTTTGCATCTCCATGGGCAGTCATCACATACCGCGCTGGGGTGTATGACCCCAGGTAAGTGATGAACCCTGTGGCGAGGGGATTTATCCCTGTTCCTGTGGGAGCAAGCTTTGCTCCCACAACCAAGATTCAACAAGAACAATTTTTCAGGAGAATCATCATGGGCGAAGTCGTCCTGGCTGCGAAAATCTGCCACGTTCCCTCGATGTACCTGTCGGAGCTGCCCGGCAAGCACCATGGTTGCCGCGCCGCCGCGATTGCCGGCCACAAGGAAATCGGTCGCCGCGCCCGGGAACTGGGGGCCGATACCGCCGTGGTGTTCGATGTGCACTGGCTGGTCAACAGCGCCTATCACGTCAACAGCGGCGCGCACTTCAAGGGCATCTACACCAGCAACGAGCTGCCGCACTTCATCAAGAACATGGAGTACGAATACTCAGGCGCCCCGGAACTGGGCGAGCTGATCGCCGCCGAGGCCAATGCCGCCGACGTGCGCACCCTGGCCCACAACATCCCGAGTCTTGAGCTGGAATACGGCACCCTGGTGCCCATGCGCTACATGCACATGGACGTCCCTCAGGAACAGAAATTCAACGTCGTGTCGATTGCCGCCTGGTGCGCCTGGCACCGCCTGCAAGACAGCTTCACCTTCGGCGCCGCCGTGCGCCGGGCCATCGAAAAAAGCGACCGCAAGGTGCTGGTGCTCGCGTCCGGCTCGCTGTCGCACCGTTTCTCCGACGATCGCAACGCTGAAGCAAACATCCACAACTGGACGCGGGAGTTCGACAAGCAGGTCGACCTGCACGTCGTCGAAATGTGGCGCCAAGGCCGCTGGAAAGAGTTCTGCGCCATGCTCCCGGACTACGCCGAACACTGCTTCGGCGAAGGCAAGATGCATGACACGGCGATGCTGCTGGGGTTGCTCGGCGGGCCGGACTACGACAAGCCTGCCGAAATCATCACCGAGCCTTTCGGCAGCTCCGGCACCGGCCAGATCAACGCTGTCTTCCCTGTTTGACACTGCGGCCGTACGGCATCCCCGTGCGGCCTGAAGGAGCCGTCATGCCGCATTTCATCGCTGAATACACCGACAACATCGAACAACAAGCCGACCTGCCCGGCCTGTTTGAAAAGGTCCACGCCTTGCTGGGCGACAGCGGCGTGTTCCCCCTGGGCGGCATCCGCAGCCGTGGCCTGCGCCTGGACACCTGGCGCATGGCCGACGGCAAGCACGACTACGCCTTCGTGCACATGACCTTGAAAGTCGGCCACGGCCGTGACCTGGCCACCCGCCAGAAAGTCGCGGAAAAACTCTTCGAGGTGATCACCGCGCACTTCGCCGAGCTCCAGGCCCAACGCCTGCTGGCCCTGTCGTTCGAGATGATCGAGCTGCACGAACAGCTCAACTTCAAGGCCAACAACGTCCACGCCTTCCTCAAGGGCCAGGCCACCTGAATCCATCTGCCTGGCGTTCCCCATTCGGCCCCTCTGACAAAAAGTACAAGATCATGAGCACAGCCAATACCGCCGACACTGCCGGCACCGTCGCGCACGACCGCACCCATGCCACCATCACCTGGCGGCTGATGCCGCTGCTGCTGGTCTGTTACCTCTTTGCCCACCTGGATCGCATCAACATCGGCTTCGCGAAGATGCAGATGAGCGCCGACCTGCAGTTCAGCGACACGGTCTACGGCTTCGGCGCAGGGCTGTTCTTCATCGCCTACGCGCTGTTTGGGGTGCCCAGCAACATGGCCCTGGACCGGGTCGGTCCGCGGCGCTGGATCGCCACGCTGATGGTGGTCTGGGGCGCCTTGTCCACCGGCATGTTCCTTATCGACAGCGCCGCCGGTTTCTACGTGTTGCGTTTTCTGCTGGGCGTGGCCGAGGCCGGTTTCTTTCCTGGCATCCTGGTCTTTCTCAACCGCTGGTATCCAGCCCGGCGTCGGGCTCAGGTAACCGCGTTGTTTGCCATCGCCGTACCGATGGCCGGGGTGATTGGCGGGCCTTTGTCCGGCGGTATTCTCGAGCACTTCCATGATGTTGGCGGTTTGCGCGGCTGGCAGTGGATGTTCGTCATCGAAGGGCTGCCGGTGATCCTGCTCGGCCTTGTTGTGCTCAAGTGCCTGCCGGACAATTTCGAGACGGTCAGTTGGCTCACACCGCACGCCAAGCAGCAGTTGCGCGAACAACTGAGCCTTGAAGAACAGCGCAAATCCATCACCTCGTTTTCGGCGATCCTCAACAATCCGCAGGTCTGGTTGCTGGTGGCGGTGTACTTCGCCGTGATGCTGGCGGTGAACACCCTGGCCTTCTGGATGCCCACCCTGATCCATGGCGCCGGCATCGGCAGCGACGGCAAGGTCGGGCTGCTCAGCGCGGTGCCCTATTTGGCCGGCTGTTTCTTCATGATCGGCTGCGGGCGTTCCTCCGACCGCCATCGCGAACGCCGCTGGCACCTGTGCGCGCCGCTGTTGATGGCCGCGCTGGGCATTGCGGTCACCGGGCTCTCACCCGGCAATCCGATCCTGGTGCTCAGCGGCCTGATTGTCGCCGGCATGGGTGCCAGCGCGGCGTTGCCGATGTTCTGGCAACTGCCGCCGGCCTTCCTGTCCAACGGCACCCAGGCCGCCGGCATCGCGCTGATCAGCTCCTTCGGCAGCATCGCCTCATTCTTCGCGCCCTACCTGATCGGCTGGATGCGCGACACCACCCAGAGCGCCAGCCTCGCCTTGTATGTGCTGGCCCTGCTCATCGCCCTTGGCGGCTTGCTGGTGCTGCGCACCCGGGCCGCCATCGTCAACCCTCAATAAGAGACCCTTGCCATGCTTGACCAGAACCTCATCCAACAAGCCGCCGCCCGCCTCGACCATGCCGAACGCTCCCGCGAGCAGGTGCGGCAGTTTTCCCTCGATCACCCGGACATCACGATCGAGGATGCCTACGCCATCCAGCGCGCCTGGGTCGCGCAGAAAATCAAGGACGGCCGCAAGCTGGTCGGCCACAAGATCGGCCTGACCTCCCGGGCCATGCAGGTGTCGTCGAACATCACTGAGCCGGACTACGGCGCGCTGCTGGACGACATGTTCTTTGACGAAGGCACCGACATCCCGTTCGAGCGTTTCATCGTGCCGCGGGTGGAAGTGGAGCTGGCGTTCATTCTCGGCAAACCGTTGAAGGGCCCGAATGTGACGGTGTTCGACGTGCTCGACGCCACCGAATGGGTGATCCCGGCGCTGGAAATCATCGATGCGCGCATCCAGCAGATCGACCCGCAGACCAAGGCGACCCGCAAAGTGTTCGACACCATCTCCGACAACGCCGCCAATGCCGGCGTGGTCATGGGCGGTCGCGCCGTACGCCCGACCGAGATCGACCTGCGCAAGGTGCCGGCGGTGCTCTACCGCAACGGCGTGATCGAAGAGTCCGGCGTCTCGGCGGCGGTGCTCAATCACCCGGCCAAAGGCGTGGCCTGGCTGGCGAATAAACTGGCGGCTTATGACGTCACCCTGCAACCGGGACAGATCATCCTCGGTGGTTCCTTCACCCGCCCCGTGGCAGCCAACCCCGGCGACACCTTCCATGTCGACTACGACATGCTCGGTTCCATCGCCTGCCGTTTCGTCTGATCGGAGACCGTTTCATGGACATGCCCATCAATACCTTCAAGCAACGCCTGCGCAGCGGCGAGGCGCAGATCGGCCTGTGGCTGGGGTTGGCCGATGCCTACTGTGCGGAACTGGCGGCCAACGCCGGCTTCGACTGGCTGCTGATCGACGGTGAACACGCGCCCAACGACTTGCGAACCTTGCTCGGCCAGCTCCAGGCCGTGGCACCCTACCCCAGCCAACCGGTGATACGCCCGGTAATCGGTGACACGGCGCTGATCAAGCAAGTGCTCGATATTGGCGTGCAAACCCTGCTGGTGCCGATGGTGGAAAGCGCCGACCAGGCGCGCGAACTGGTGCGCGCCATCCACTACCCGCCCCATGGTGTACGCGGCGTTGGCAGCGCACTGGCCCGGGCGTCACGCTGGAACAGCATTCCCGGCTACCTCGACAAGGCCGATGAGCAGATGTGCCTGTTGGTCCAGATCGAGAGCCGCGAAGGCCTGGCCAACCTGGATGCCATTGCGGCAGTGGAAGGTGTGGATGGGGTCTTTATCGGCCCGGCGGACCTGAGCGCGTCCATGGGTTTTCGTGGCAACCCCGGTCACCCGGAAGTGCAAGCGGCCATCGAAGACGCCATCGCTCGCATCCGCCAGGCCGGCAAGGCAGCCGGGATTCTCAGCGCCGATGAAAAACTGGCCCGGCGCTATATCGAACTCGGCGCGGCGTTTGTCGCGGTGGGCGTGGATACGACGGTGTTGATGCGGGGTTTGCAGACGCTGGCGGCGACGTTCAAAGACACGCCAAAACCTGCGGCTGGCGGCGTGTACTGATCGGTATCAAATACCTTGTGGCAAGGGGATCTGTGGGAGCAAAGCTTGCTCGCGAAACAGGCACCTCGGTCTCTGAAAGACCGCAGCGTCTTCATCGCGGGCAAGCCTTGCGCCCACAGAAAACAACCAGCCCGGGGTCTCAGCGCCTGATCGCCTTCAGGTCATTGAGCAAGCCCAGCAACGTCTGCAATTTTTCCTCCCCCAACTTGTCCTGCAGACGCTGGTAATTCTCTTCCATGCTCTGGCTCATCGAATCAAAACTCGCCTGCCCTTGCGGCGCCAGGCGCACCAGCACTCGTCGCTGATCCTGTTCGGCCTTGCGCCGCACCACCATGCCCGCCGCTTCCATGCGCACCAACACGCCGGTCATGCTGGGCTTGAGGATGCAGGCCAGTTCGGCCAGGCGATTGATCTCCAGCTCATCGTGCTGGCTGAGAATACGGATAACTCGCCATTGCTGCTCGGTCAAGCCATGTTGATTGAGGGAAGGCCGGAAAAACCCCATGGCCGCTTCACGGGCCTGGAGCAGGGTCAGGGTCAAGGATTGGCGCAACTTGGGCATGGTATGTTCGCGAGAAGGATTTAGTTAATGAGTTAACTAAATCTTAACAGCTTCCAACCCATGCCGGACTATCCGTTCACAGAATCTGTAGCTGGGCCACACACATAACCCTGTGGGAGCGAGCTTGCTCGCGATAGGGCCCAGCCAGTCGACATCAATATGTCCCCGCCATCGCGAGCAAGCTCGCTCCCACAGGGCGCTCAAGCGCCCTTGATCACGCCCTTGAGCACCTGCTTGAAGTGCTCGACCTGTTCCTCGCTGAACTGGTCGAACACCTTGTCCTGCTGCTCCTTGGCAATCGTCCAGAGCCCTTCGGTCTCATCGATACCCTTGGCAGTCAGGCGTACCCGCTCGCCTTCATCGCTCACCAGGCCCTTGCGCTTGAGGTTGGCCACGGCTTCTTCGATCTCGCGCGCCGGCATCGCCACTTCCCGCTGCAGGTCGCACAGGTTCAGGCCGGCGTCGTTCTCCAGCACCATCAACATCCGCGCCTCACTGGTGCGCAAGCCGGTGGACAACTGACGCGGCTGATAGCTGGCCTGATAGGCCCGCAGTGCCTGGGTCATCAGGTAATACAGGTTGTGGCTCAAGCGCCCCTGGAAGTGACTGCTGGGGGACTGGCCCTCTTCCCGTTTGGTCATGCGAGTGTGGGGCAACACCATCGAGTAGGCGCCCTGGTGATAGAGCAATGGAGAGCGGCCGAAATCATCAAACGCCACGACCTTGCCGATCATGATCCAGTGATCGCCGCCATCGACCTGCTGGAATTTTTCACAGTGAAAACGCGCCGAGCAATCGACAAACACCGGGGCGCCGCCTTCGCCGGCCTCGAATTCGATTTCAGCGAAGCGGTCCTCCTTGGGTCGTGCGAAGTTGTTCGACAGGTCGATCTGGTCGGCGGCCAGCACGTTCACCGCAAAGTGGCTGGCGGCTTCGAACACGCCATGGCTGCTCGAACGCTTGTCGATGCTCCACAGGATCAATGGCGGGTCCAGGGACACCGAGTTGAAACTGTTGGCCGTCACACCGACCTTGCGGCCATCTTCAGTGGCAGCGGTGACCACGGTCACGCCGGTGGCGAAGTTACCCAGGGCCCGGCGGAACGCACGGGTATCGAAAGCGGTATCAGAAAGACTGGACATGCAAGACTCCCGGCCGCCTCGAGCGGCGGCCTCGATTATTGTTCTAGGTTTCAGCGAACAGGCGGTCAAACCATGGAAGGATCAGGCTCAAGGCCCATCAGCTCACGGCCGAGAATCTGCGCGCAGACGTCATAGTCGGTATAGGCATGGGCGCCGGTCAGGTGGGCGTCGCGGAACAGCCGTTGCAACTCATTGCTTTCGAACCAGGCGCCACCGCCGGCCGCCTCCATCAAGCGATCGACGGCCTGGATGCACATCTTGGTGGCGTAACCCTGGTTGGTCCGCCAGAACGCCAGGGTTTCCCGGCTGGGGTATTCATGGCGCTCGCCGTATTCGGCGTGCTCCTGCCAGGTTTTCTCCAGGAAGGCACGGGCCGCCGCCACCTGATGGGTCGACTCGGCCAGGCGCATCAACGCCGGGGTAGCGGCACCGACTGCCGCACCGGTGTAGGCCCGCACGCGGTTGCGGGTTTTCTCGCGAAAGACCTCCAGCATGCGTTCGGCCACGCCCAGGCTGACCGTGGAGAAACCACTGGCGAAGTAGGGTCGGTATGGCGAGTAGAAAATCTTGCTGTCGGGGTACAGGCCGAATCCGCCGGACCTGCCCTCCATCATGTCCCTGGCTTTCTGGATCCGGTGTTCCGGCACGAAAGCGTTGTCAATGATCAACGTCTTGCTGCCACTGCCGCGCATGCCCACCGCGAACCAGTCATCGCGAATCTCATAGTCGCTGCGCGGCAGCACCGCAAAGCAATAGTCCTGGGCGCCTTCGGCGTTTTTACGGCGAAACCCCACGATCGCCCATTCGGCATGATCGCAGCCGCTGCTCCAGCCCATTTCACCGCTGAACATCACACCGCCCTCGACTTCCTCGGTGCGGCCAAACGGCGCGATGCTGCTGCTGGCGGTGGCATCGGGATCATCGCCCCAGATTTCCTGCTGGGCCTTGGCCGGGAACATTGCCAACTGATGGCTGTGGGTGCACAACAGGCTCATGGCCCAGGCCGTGCTGGCACAGGCACCGGCCAGCAGCGCGATGCAATCGGCGAACTGCGGCAGGGAAATCTCCATGCCACCGTACGGTTTCGGTTGGAAGGCCCGGTGCATGCCGATGCTTTTGAGCAAGGCTATATTCTCGGCAGGCACGCTACGGTCTTTCTCCGCCTGGAAGGCATTGGCGGCAATGACCGGCAGGATCGGCTTGAGGTCTTCGAGCAGCGGGTTTGGCTTTTTCATGGACAGGCTCTTTTATTATTGGCATCTGCCAATCCCGCCTTTGCCCGGCAACCTGAGGTTGCACAGACAGCGGGATCAGTGATTAAGGCCGGTCCAGTATGGGCAATCACAGACAGGTGAAAAATGCACCTTCCAGATCCAAGATTGTACTTTTCATGGGCAGGTTTCGGCTCCATGGCGCGCTCGGTCAAATACCCCGGCACGGATGATCAAGACAGGCGCCCCCATCCGGGCTCTTAATAGGGCCGTCCCCTGCAATGCCTTGCGTAGGCGTTGCAACGGAGTTTCCTTTCACTTTGTCAGGCTGCGTCATGATCAATATCGAAACGCCCACCTATTACACGGCCACCAAGAAATACAACCTCAGCTTCCCCACGCTGGAACAGGACGTGGAAGCCGATGTTGTGGTCATTGGCGGCGGTTTCTCCGGCATCAATACCGCGCTGGAGCTCGCCGAAAAAGGCATCACCAACATCGTGGTGCTCGAGGCGCGTTACCTGGGGTTCGGCGGCACTGGGCGCAATGGCGGGCAGATCATGGCCGGCATCGGTCATGACCTGGAAAAGATCAAGAAGGACGTGGGTGAAGACGGCCTGCGCCAGATCTTCGAGATCAGCGACCTGGGCGCCGACATCATCAAGGACCGTATCGCCAAGTACGCAATCGATGCCGACTTCTGCCACGGCTACGGCTACATGGGCTTCAACGCGCGCCAGGAGAAAACCCTGCGGGCCTGGGAAAAAGACTTCAAGTCAGTCAACAGCAAACATGAGATCCGCTTTCTCGGCGGCTCCGACGTGCAGCAGATCATCGGTTCCAAGGCCTACGGTAGCGCCTTGCTGCACATGGGCGGCGGGCATGTGCACTCACTGAACCTGTTGCTGGGTGAGGCCAAGGCCCTGGTCAGCCACGGCGTGCGGATTTTCGAGAACAGCCCGGCCCTGGAAGTCAGCTATGGCGAACGCATCACCGTGCGTACCGGACGCGGTTCGGTCAGGGCCAGCAAGCTGCTCTGGGCCTGTGACAGCTTCCTCAACAAGCTGGAGCCGGAACTGCACCGCTCGACCATCAACACCTACGCCTTCCAGATGATGACCGAGCCGTTGTCGGACGAACTGATCCAGCGCATCAGCCCGATTCGCGGTGCCTACAGTGACATTCGCCCGGTGATCGACTACTACCGCGTCACCAACGAAAACCGCCTGCTGTTCGGCGCCGCGACGCCGTTGGTGGAGCACATCCCCCAGGATCTGAAGGCCTGGAACCGGCGCCTGATGCTGAAGATCTTCCCGTACCTCAAAGACGTGAAGATCGATCTGGCCTGGGGTGGCCCGATGGCGTGCAGCCCGAACCTGTTCCCGCAGATCGGCACCCTGCCCGGCCGCAGCAATGCGTTTTTCGTCCAGGGTTACTCAGGCTTTGGCGTCACGCCGAGCCACATCATCTGCAAGGTGCTGGCCGAAGGCATGAGCGAAGGCTCGGCGCGCTACGACCTGGTCAGCTCGATTCATCGCCCGACCATCATCGGCAAAGACGCCATTCGCCCATTGCTGCTGACCGCCGGCAAGTCCTGGCATCAGTTGTCGGGTTACTGGAATGGCCGGCGCTGACGGTCATGATGCCAATCAGTTAAGCAAAACCCTGTGGGAGCGAGGTTTAACTGACTGGCACTGGACACACCCCACCTTTTTTTCACCCATCAGGAGTCACTGCCATGCCCCTTATCAGCCTCGAAAAAGACATCCAGCTGTCCGAACTGGACGCCTGGGGCACCGTCGCCGATCTTGGTTCGCAGATTCTCGAAGGCGAAGTCAAAGCCTTCGGCAAGATGACCTTCGGTGCCCCCACCGACCCCATCAGCAGCGCCTACTTCGGCACCACCCAAGGCAAGTTCCGGATGGTCTACCCCTTCGCCGAACAAGCCACCGTGGTCACCGGTGAAGTAGTACTCACCGACGAGGCCACCGGCCAGAGCACCCGCTACAAGGCCGGCGACAGCTGGTTCGTGACCAAGGGCACGCCAGTGCTGTGGGAAGTGGTCAGCGAGAGTTTCGTCAAACACTACTTCGCGGTAGCCTGATCGAATCCGGCTGCCGGACCCACCGGCAGCCTTCTCGGCGAAGGTGCGACCATGAACGTTATCCCCACCCAGGACATCGCCGGCCAGTGCCTGTACGCCTTTACCCAGCTGGTTCCCGTCAGCCGGGCGGCGTTCTACTGCGTTGATCGGCAGCTGCAGGTCCATGACTTCAGCCTGCATAAGATGAGCGGCGAGATGCACCGCGACTACCTGGACAACTACCGCCAGTTCGACCCGCTGCACCCGCGCCACTGCGTGTCCAGCGAGTTGGCCGTGGTGCCGTTGGGCCTGGCGATGGCCCGCCAACCACGACGTGACAACCATCGTTATCACGACTTCCTGCAGCGCTACGGCGTGGTCGACGTGGTCGAAGTCTTCGCCCATCGGGACGGTCAGCCCCAAGCCGCGATCTCGTTGCTGCGCACTGCCGAGCAAGGCGTCTTCACCAGCCAGCAGTTGAGTCAACTCAGCGCGCTGCAGGCCTTGCTGCAACTGGCCGTGGCCCATTTACCAGCCCATGAGGACCCACTGGGCGACTTGACGCCCAAGGAGCGCCAGATTGCCTGGCTACTGCGCCAAGGCGTCAGCAACAAGCAATTGGCCCGGGAGCTGGAGGTGGGTTTGCCAACCATCAAGACTCACCTGATCCACCTGTTTCGCAAGGTTGGCGTGAGCAGCCGTACCGAGTTGGTCAGCGCACTGTTCCTCTGATCAACCATTTGGTTGATAGGCCGCCGTTGCCCGGCACCGCATGATCCGAGTGGCTAATTCAACCACCGGAGCCTTGCAATGAGCACATCTTCAGACTGGATCACCGTCGGCGCCCTGGCCGATGGCTTTGCCCCCGAAGCCTTCATCCTGCCAAACCTGGCCGACCTGGACGGCAAGACCTTCACCCTGCATTTCGCCAATGGCTGGCAGATCGAGCATCGCTTCGAGCAGGACACCCTGACCTGGAACGCCGCCGATGGGCACTCCAGCGGCACCGCGACCTACCGGGCCACATCCGTACGCCTGGGCCTGTACCTGGTGGACTTCATCAAGCGCGAAGGCAAACTGACGTCGTCGATAAGCCTTGTGCTCGATACCGCCAGCGCGTCCTTCACCGCCGTGATCGGCCGCATGCCGAGCCAGCCAGAAACCGGCGAAGGCCTCTACAGCCGGGCGCTGGCCGGCAAACCCCTGACCTCGGTACAAGCGCAGTTCATGCACGGCAGCCTCGATCGTCCCTGGCAGCCTGGCCTGTGCCCGCATGCACCGACCACCGAACTGGTGGGGCTGCGCAACCTGTATCGCTACAGTCCGAGCGAAGTCTACGAACACATCTACCTCAATGATCAGTTCTACTCGTGGCAGTGCCTCAAGGGTGTTGAACAAGGCCTGTGCGACACCGACCGCTGCGACACCTACAAGATCGCCGATCAGCTGTACCTGTTCGTCTGGCGAGAAAAGATCATCCCGACCCTCGGGCTGGTGCTGATCGACCTGCAGCAGCATCGCAGCGACGGCAAGATCTTCGGCTACGCCGGGGCTTCGTTCGATGAGTTCTCCAATTTCCCGGTCAGTTCGTACTGCCAGGTGCTCAACCAGACGGAGTATCCCGATGCCTGAATTACGCACCGTCGTGATCACGGGTGCCGGCACCGGTATTGGCGCAGCCTGCGCCCGCCTGTATGCCGCCGAAGGCGCCAACCTGGTGCTGATCGGTCGACGCCGCGAGCCCCTGGAAGCACTCGCCGAGGACATCGGCGGCCTGGTGCTGGTGGGCGACGCGGCCTGTCCGAACACCTGGGACGGCTTCGTCGAGCAGATTCGCACGCGCTATGGCCGACTCGACGTGCTGCTGGCCTGTGCCGGCGGCTTGGGCATGGGCAGCGCCACCGAGACCCCGCCATCGACCTGGGAAGCGGCCCTGCGCAGCAATCTCGACAGCGCCTTCTACAGCGCCCGGGCGTGCCTGCCCATGCTGCAGGAAAGTGCCGGCAACATTGTGCTGATCGCCTCCATTGCTTCCTTGGCGGCAGGCCCGCACGTGTGCGGCTACACCACCGCCAAACATGCGCTGCTGGGCCTAAACCGCTCCCTGGCAAGGGATTACGGGCCTCACGGCGTACGGGTCAATGCGATCTGCCCAGGCTGGGTCCGCACGCCCATGGCCGATGAAGAAATGCAGGCATTGATGCAGTTCCATGGCGAAACGCTGCAGCAGGCGTATGACCGGGTCTGCGCCGACGTGCCGTTGCGCAGGCCGGCCAGCGCCGAAGAAATCGCTAACGTCTGCCGTTTCCTGGCCTCGCCCGAAGCGTCGATCATCACCGGGGCGACGCTGGTGGCGGATGGCGGCTCCAGCATTGTCGACGTACCGACACTGGCCTTCAGCCGGATGGAGGCCAGCGATGCCTGAGGATCTGGATTTCAGCGGCCAGACCGTGCTGGTCACGGGCGGCGCCCAGGGCATTGGCCGGGCCATCGTTGAAGCGTTTGCCCTGCGCGGGGCCCACGTGGTCATCGCCGACCTGGGCCTGGCGCGCGCCGAGGCGGTGGCCAAAGAATTGACCGCCGGAGGCTGTCAGGTGCAAGCGGTGGGGGTTGACCTGGCCGACGCAACGGCGGTCTTCGGGATCATGGCCGAGCTGGAACAGCGCTTGGGGAGGCTGGATATCCTGGTGCACAACGCCGGCTATTTTCCGCTGACACCGTTCGCCGAGATCACCCCAGCGATACTTGAACGAACGCTGGCGGTGAACCTGTCGGCGCTGTTCTGGCTGACCCAGGCGGCGTTGCCGATGTTCCGGCGCCAGGGCCATGGCTGCGTGCTGGTGACCTCCTCGGTCACCGGCCCGCGGGTGGCGTATCCGGGGCTCAGCCACTACGCGGCCTCGAAGGCCGGGGTCAATGGTTTCATTCGCAACGCCGCGCTGGAACTGGCGGCCGAAAATATCCGCGTCAATGGCGTCGAGCCGGGCATGATTGCAACACCGGCCATGGCGAATCTTGGCGACGAGGAGGTCAACCAGGACATCGCCCGCCGGGTACCGCTGGGTCGATTGGGCCAACCGAGCGACATCGCTGGCGCCATGCTGTTCCTGGCGTCGAGCCTGGCCAGTTATGTGACCGGGCAGACCTTGGTGGTCGATGGGGGTTCGACTTTGCCGGAGGTTTGAACCTGTATGGGGGTGAGTCAGCTTGCGGTGAGGGTGGATGTACCACCGTCATCGCGAGCAAGCTCGCTCCCACAGTTTTTCCGAGTCGTTCAAGGCATCCGCGACCACCACAGATCCCCTGTGGGAGCGAGCTTGCTCGCGATAGCGGTCGTCCCGCCAGAGACGACCTTGTTCAAGCCACCCCCTGCCCCACCTGCAAACGGCTGGAACGAAACTCCTTGGGCGACAACTCGAACTGCTTCTTGAACGAACGGCTGAAATGCGCCGAATCGGTAAAGCCCCATTTGTAGGCAATCGAGGTGATGGACTCGTCCCGCAGGAACGGATTGGTCAGGTCATCAGCGCTGCGCTTGAGCCGGGCCCGCTGGATGTAGCGGCAAACGCTGTCATCCTGCTCTTCGAACAACCGATACAGATGCCGCACCGAAATATTCAGCCGATTGGCCAGGCCCACCGGGCTAAGGCCAGGCTGGGTCAGTGATTCGTCGATGACTTTCTGCACGTAGCTGCGCAAGTGACTACCCTGCAACGCCACCCCTTCGTCACGGCCATCGCTACCCTGTTCCAGTGCCGAGCCCAACAGCGAAACGAAGGCACTCTGCAAGGCTTCACCCTCTCCCGTCGCGCCCTCGCCGTCCGGTGTGTCCCTGCATAGCTGGTCCATCAACACATGCAGCATCCGCCCACACGCCTTGCTGGACGACACCTTGCCGAAGGTCTTGGTTTCCCCGCCCAGTTGCCGCGACACATCCTGGCGAGACAAGGACAGCACCGCGTGCTCGATCAGGCCGAACGGGGTGATTTCAAGCGCCCCAACGGAATCCATCAACAACAATTCACCGGGCGCCAACTGGATGCTCCGACCGTTCTGGGTAATGCGGCAGTAGCCACTGCGCTGGCTGACCAGAAGGCAATCCTGGTCATCATCGTGATCGGCGTTGGGCGAGTGACGTTTGATGTTACCGGCGTTGGTGCGCAGGTTCGCGAGGGCAAGGCCACCACGATGGAAGTTCGACACTTCACCGATGAACAGCGAACGATTGAAGGCCAGCTCGGTATCGAAATGACCGCAAGTCGCCCGCAGATCCCGGTTCCAGGTGTCCAGACCGTCCTGCCCAACCTGTTGCATGCTCATGGCATTCTCCGCAGTGGCTTATTGTTTTTGTACGGCAATAGTTAACATGTTATCTATATGCGCGCAACAAGTACCTTATCGCCAGAGCAGTAGCAGGAATGATGCCAGGGTGGAACAAAGGAATCAGAGCGTTGCCAACACCCGCTGCAGGCCGCTCAAGGTCGCCAGCAAGACGGTGCGCTGCTCCCGGATCAACGGGATATAGCGACGAAAGGCCGGCATGCGATTCACCACTTCGCTACCGCCCATGTGCTCCAGGCGCACGCACCACTGGCGTCCCTGCAGATCGATGCGCAGCCGTTTGAAATCCAGCGGCATGAGCGCCTGGTACAGCACAGGATCCTGCTCAACGGCCGCCTGCAACCGGGCCGCCAGGTCACTGTGCCCGTCCCGCTGCCGGCAACGAATGCCGCTACGCCGAACGGCCCCGCCGTGGTGCAGTTCCAGGCGCGCCGTGCCCTCTCGGGAGGCAGGCACGCGCAGGACGAACTCGGTCATCACCATGTGCATCAACAGCTGCGACTCGGTGCGTTCGACAATCTCCAACTGCAAGCTGCCGTCTTCGGTGGCTGCCGTCGCCGTAGCCGGGCCCGCCACCTCGAATCGCGCCAACGCCAGGTTGCGCCGCAGGTGTTCCAGGGTCACCCCGGGCCGATAACCGGCCGGGGCGCGCTGGGCGCTGAACAATTCAGACAGTTTTTGCAGCAGGGTCGACAAACTCGTGCGCAGGTTGCCCTGGCTCATGGGAGAACTCCTTGGCCAACACGTCTTCTACCGACGCTGGCTTGAATGGATTGACCTTCTGTACCACCAGGGTCCAGAACAAGGCGTACGCTGCGGTGCAACCGAGCATCACCGCGAAGGGCACGTAGATGTCTGCCGGATTCATGCCGGGCGGTGTGATGAACCACATGCCCAGCACAATGCCGACACTGGACAGGATCTGTGGCAACGGGAACCACGGCGAGCGATAGGCCCGCGGCAGATCGGGGCGACGAATCCGCAGGCTGACCACCGACACGGTCACCAGCAGGTAGGCAAAACTCCAGGCGCACACCGCCGCCAGCACCAGGTGCATGATGTTGTCGGTATTGCCACCCAGCCACAGCGCATGCAGGCACGGAATCAGCATCGCCACCAGGATGCACAGCAATGGCGTCTTGAAGCGCGGATGCAGATAGGTGAAGACTTTCGGCAACGCACCGTCCACCGCCATGCCGTAGAGAATCCGCGGCACGCCGGCCATCAGGGTGTTGATGGTCGCCGCACCGGCAAACAGAAAACCGATGCCCAGCCACATCGGGCCGATATCACCCATGACCTGTTCGGCGAAGCGTGGAATTGCCATGGGGGTGTCCAGCAGATGCACGCCGCTGGTGGCATCGAGCAGCACGTTTTCCACCTGGCGCTTCATCGCGGCACCGTAGATGAACATGCAGGTGGCGACGCTGAACAAGCCCAGCATCATGGCCCGGGGCATGGTCCGGGCGGACTGGCGCAGGTCCGGTGCCAGCGGCGTGACGAATTCGCAGCCGACAAACATGAACATGGCCATGCCCACCAGCGACAGCACCGTGACCAGATCGGTGCCCACCACGGACGCGCCAAACCAGCCCTCCAGTTCCACCGCAGGTGCGGCGATCAGGCCCAGCACGCCGAACACCATCAGGGTGGTCCACATGCCGAACGTCAGGATGATTTCGGCCCGGCCAAAGGCACTGACACCGAACGCATTGAGTACACCAAACACCACCACGAACCCCACGCCCAGCAACCAGGAGCCGCCTGCCGATTCGGCCAGGGTGTTGAGGTGTTCGAAGTTCACCAGGGCCATGACCCCGGCCAGGATGGTCTCGGCGGTGCCGGCGAACACATGGACAATCAGATAGGCCGACAACGTCCCGGTAATCGCGAAGAAACGGCCCATGCCACAGTTGATGTAGTCATAGACCGAGCCGGTGGTCGGGAGAATCGACGCTGCCTCGGCAAACGTCGTCGCCTGGGCCAGCATCATTACCACGGCGATCAGCATCGCCACGGCAAAGGCGCTGCCGCCGATGCCAAAGCCCATGGTCGCGGTGAGAATCACGGGGCTTGCCATGATCAGGCCAATGGTGCTGGCCAACGCGGTGGGAAAGCCCACCGAACCCCGGTTCAAGTGCTCGGTGAGCCTGTCATTGATCGACATGGTGCAAGGTCCTCGAAAGCGTATTTTTAGTATGGATGCCACAGCCGTCCAGGAACCGGCGATCATGCCTTCCCCAACCAGTCCCTGATCGAAACGGCGTTGCGTGCAGCATTACTCTGCGCCGCCCCGCCCCAGGCGTCTTGCCCATGTCTGCCGCCGGTTTTGTTGCTGCCTGCCAACACCGCCGCGCTGGCGGCCTGAGTCAACTCCATGGCAGGCAGGTGAAAGACTTCCCCGGGTACCACTCCCCTTAATGCGCGCTCTACTGTCCTATAACACTGGGGAATCCACCATGGAGCACACACGCCGTACACCTTTGCTGCGCAACGCCATCGGCCTGGGCATTGCCCTGCTGGTCGCCGATTCATCGGCCCAGGCCTATGAGCTTTACACCGACGAAGACACCACCGTCACCGGCAACTTCCTGGCGGTCTACGGGCTGTTCAACAGCCGCAAGAACTACGACGGCACCGCCGGCGGTTCGAGCTGGCGCGAAGGTTTCATCAAGTATGGCCTGAGTATCGACCAGACACTCGGCGGCCTGGGCAGTGTCTACGGGACGGCCAACCTGGTCAGCTCCGGCACTTGGGGCGATGGCGACGCAGCCGGCTTGAGCGACGGCTCCGAACGCACCACCAAGTTCGATGAAGCCTTTGCCGGCTGGCGTTCGGGGGATCTGTTCCCGGCACTGGGCAAGGACGGTGTCGACCTGTCCTACGGCCGCCAGGTGATCACCCTGGGCGACGGTTTCATCATCAACGACGATGGCCTGAACCTGGGCAAAGGCGTGGCCGATGGCGAGCTCAACCGTGGCGGCGCCTATTACCTGGCGGCCCGGCATGCCTTCGACAAAACCGCTGTAGTGCGCCTGGGCGGCAAGGAAGGCGTGCATGGCAGCCTGATATGGATCAAGTCCGACAACCGCGCCCAGGCCAACACCGAGATGGCCGCCAGCACCCTGGAATACACCGCCGCGCCTGGCACCCTGGGGCTGACCTACATCCACGGCATCAATGTCGATGACCGCTACGCCAGCGACTTCCAGAAACAGCGCGAAGGCATGGACATCTACAGCCTGCGCGGCGCCGGGAATGCTGGCATCGAGAATGCCCACTTCTCCTTCGAGTATGCCTGGCAGGACAAGGACGCGGGCCCGGAGAAAGCCTGGTACACCGAAGCCGGCTACACCTTCGCCGACTTGCCCTGGACGCCGGACCTGACCTATCGCTACAGCCGCTATTCCAAGGACTGGGACTCGATGTTCAACGGGCAGAACCGCGGCTATGGCACCTGGTTCCAGGGTGAAGTGGCGGGCAACTATGCCGGCCCGTTCAACAGCAACACCGCCATCCAGCACGTAGGACTCAAGCTCAAGCCGGCGGAAACCGTGACCATCGGCGCACTGTTCTTCGACTACCAGACCCTGCATACCCGTGACGCGCTGAACCTTGATGCGCAGGAGCTGGACCTGTACGTGGAATGGGCGGTGAATGAACACCTGATCGTCACGCCGCTGGTGGGCCTGTACAAGCCCGAGAAGGATGCGGACAGCGGCGGCAATCAGGTCGGAGGCAACGGCACCAACGTCTACAGTCAGTTGGTGGTGGCGGTTCCGTTCTAGACGACCGACCGTAGGAGCTGCCGAAGGCTCGGGCCGCGTTCGGACGATCTTTTGATCTTTCGCTTTAGATGCAAGTGTCTTTGGAAAGATCGCAGCCTCGTTGCACTCGACAGCTCCTACGCAGCTCCACGGGATTGCGATTGCCTTGCTTATTTGTGTTGATGCAACATGGTCTGGATCTGATGAGTCGCCTGCCGGGTGCTCTGTGCCAGCTTGCGCACTTCATCGGCCACCACCGAGAAACCGCGCCCGACATCTCCGGCCCTGGCCGCCTCAATCGCGGCGTTCAAGGCGAGCAGATTGGTCTGGTCGGCAATGCCCTTGATCACCCCCACCACCGTGGCAATCTGGGCGTAGGTCACCTGGTTCTGTTCGAGCATGCGCTGTTGGGTGGACTGGGCCGAGCGCTCATCGCTGATATCACGCACCGCACCAATGACTCGCACCAGTTGCCCATGTGAGTCACGCACCGCCCGACCGCGTTCGCGGCACCAGATGTAATCCCGGGTCTTGTGGCGCATCCGGTATTCGAAGACGTATTCACCGCTGCCCTGGGAGCCAAGGATTTCCCGGTCGAAAATGGCCATGATCTTGGGCAAGTCGTCCGGGTGGGTGATGCCGACCTGGGCATCCCAGCCATCGGGCAAATCATCCGGCCCATACCCCAGCAGCGAACGGAACTGACTGGAAAAGCGCATGCCACTGGCCGGGTGCTGGAGGTCACCGTTGACGACCGTGATATCCCAGCAGCCTTCTGTCAGGGTCGACTGCAGCAACTCCCAGATCTGTGCATCCTGGCGTTGTTGCTGCAGCTGCTGGCTCAGTTCATCCAAGCGAATTTCAAGCACCTGCTCGCGCTCAAGGGTTTGCTCCAATTGCTGGCGAACCCTGTGCAACTCACGCTCGCTGTGCTGCCATTGCAGGGTTCGCGCCTGTACTTGTGCATCGACCTGATGCAGATGTGCAGTCGCGCTCGCCATCTGTCGTGCATGCTGATCAAGGACGGTGCGCAGTTGCGGATACGCGTCGAGCTGCGGCGTGTCCTCCGTTTCGCCGGTCAGCACGCGTTGCACTTGTGCAGTCAACGCCAGTTTCTGTTTGTTGGTCTGGAGAAACATCGCCCGCCCCTATGCCATCAAGTCGAAACCCGGATCTGATCGCAAACCGGCCAGGCTGGCTTGTCCCTGCCTGCACGGGGCCTTGCTCCTGGCTGCCAACCACCCAGGTTGGCAGCCACAGACATACGGCGCGGCAGGCACAGTCAAGCTGGACGGTCCTGCCGGGATTACCCTCGGGGCTTTCCCTATTCGTGATCAGGAAACCCTCATGAGCGATATTGCCCTGCTGCCTCAGGTCCAAGCCTTCCTCGGTAGACATCACGCCCTGTTCATCGACGGTGGCTACGTCGAAAGCCAGAGCAACCAGACACTGGACGTCGTCAACCCCGCCACCGGCCAAGTCATCGCCCAGGTCAGCGACGCCACTCCCGGCGACATTGATGCGGCGGTGGAGTCGTCCCGCCGCGGCTTCAAGCAGTGGTCCCAAACGGCACCCGCAGTCCGCGGCCATGTGCTGCTCAAGTTGGCAGACTTGCTGGAACGCAACCGCGAAGAGCTGGCGCAGATCGAGACCTGCCAGTCGGGGAAGATCATCCACATCTCCCGGGCCTTCGAAGTCGACCAGGCCGCCCATTTCCTGCGTTACTACGCTGGCTGGGCGACCAAGATCAACGGCGAGACGATCACCCCATCACTGCCCTCCTTCGCTGGCGAACGCTACACCGCATTCACCTTGCGCGAACCAGTCGGAGTGGTGGTCGGTATCGTGCCGTGGAATTTTTCCACCATGATCGCCATCTGGAAACTGGCCTCAGCCCTGGTGACCGGTTGCAGCATCATCATCAAGCCCAGCGAGTTCACCCCGCTGACCATCCTGCGCATCGCTGAACTGGCCATCGAGGCCGGCCTTCCAGCCGGTGCCCTGAATGTGTTGACCGGCGGCGGACAGGTGGGCAAAGGGCTGATCGAACATCCGGGCACCAACAAGGTCTCGTTCACAGGTTCCGTGCCCACCGGCCTGGCGGTGGGCCAAGCGGCCATGGGCGCCGGGTTGACCCGTGCAACCTTGGAACTGGGCGGGAAGAATGCGGCGGGGTTCCTGCGTGATATCGATCCCGAGATAGCGGTCAACGGCATCATCGAGGCGGGCTTTCTGCATTCGGGACAGATCTGCGCTGCAGCGGAACGGTTCTTTGTCCATCGCTCGCAGATCGAGACGATCATGGACAAACTGGCCCAGCGCCTGAGCAAACTCAGCATCGGCTCGCCTCTGGACGAACGCACCGAATTCGGCCCCGTGACCAACCGCCAGCACCAACAAAAACTCGCAGAATTCTTCGCCAAGGCCCGCGCACAGAACAACACCATCGTCCACGGCGGCAAGCTGATCGATGGACCGGGTTGCTATGTGGAACCGACCATCATCCTCGCCAATCGCCGCGACGACAGCCTGCTCAACGAAGAAACCTTCGGCCCGATCGCCACGTTCTTTCCTTACGACAGTGAAGAGGAACTGCTGGAGCTGATGAACGACACCCCCTACGGCCTGAGCGCCAGCCTCTGGACCAACGATCTGGGCAAAGCCCTGCGCATGGTCCCCGCCATCGAAGCCGGCACGGTCTGGGTGAACATGCACACCCTGCTCGACCCGGCGGTGCCTTTTGGCGGCAGTAAATCTTCAGGGGTAGGCCGTGAATTCGGCAGTGCATTCATTGATGACTACACCGAACTGAAGTCGGTGATGATCCGCTACTGACCTTCAAGGGCTCTGGGACAACCCCAGAGCCCTACCCAGCAAAAATCCCCTTGTGGGAGCGAGCTTGCTCGCGATAACGGACTATCAGCCAACCATGATGCTGGAGCTGGCACCGCCATCGCGAGCAAGCTCGCTCCCACGGTTTCACCGCCGGCAGGCGTTGACCGGTGGGACTCGGCCGCGCCAGGGTTGGGCGCGTTCAAGTTGAGCGGCCAAGGCCAGCAAGGTGCTTTCCTCGCCAAAGCGACCGGCAAAATGCGCTCCCATCGGCAGGCCATTGGCGCTCCAGGACAACGGCACTGACATCGCCGGCTGACCGCTGGCGTTGAACAACGCAGTGAACGGCGCATAGCTGTGGTAGCGCTCAAGCAGTTGATCCAGGCTCATGCACACATCCTGCAGATCCAGTTCGCCAATCGGCACCGGTCCACGGGTCAGGACCGGGGTCAGGATCACGTCGTAATCCTGCATGAACACCGCCAACTGCCGGCCGAGGGCATGAATCCATTCCACCGCCGCGACATATTGGGCGCCGCTGACGTTGCCCTTGTCCCGCAAGATGATCCGGGTACGCACCTCCAGTTCTTCCGCCTGCACGGCGAACCCACGCATCTGGCCCAGCAAATCGACATAGCGACGGGTGCTTGCACCAATAATACTGAACACGTGGTCGAGAAACTCCAGCAACCCCACCGGCAGGCTCACCGGTTCGACACGGTGCCCCAAGGACTCGCACAGCCGCGCGGCCTCGCCCACCGCCTGAAGGCTCTGGGGTGACGTAGGCCAGGGCTCGAGTTGCTCGACCAGGGCAATGCGCAGCGGCTTGGGATCAGCCTGCACCGCCATCACATACGGCAACGCCTGGATCGGCGCGGCGTACGGCGCGCCCAGGTCCATTCCGGCGGTGGCATCCAGCAGCGCCGCACTGTCGCGCACCGACACAGTGATCGCATGAGGCGTGCCCATCCCGGCCCAGCCCTCGCCCATTATCGGCCCCGACGGCATCAGGCCACGGCTGGGCTTGAACCCGAACACGCCACAGCAAGACGCCGGCACGCGCAATGAACCGCCACCGTCGTTGCCGTGGGCAAACGGCACCACGCGGGCCGCCACCAGTGCCGCCGCACCACCGCTGGAGCCACCGGCGCTGTGGTCAGTGCTCCAGGGGTTGCGGGTGGCGCCGAAGCGCACGGATTCGGTGGTGTACGAGGTGCCGAACTCCGGAGAAGTACTGGTGCCCATCACCTGGCACCCGGCACGCCGCAACCGCGCCACGACTTCCGATTCAAAATCCGCACGACAGTCGCCCAGCGCCCGCGAACCGTTAGTCATCGCCGCGCCATCGACCGGTGAAAACAGGTCTTTGATCAAGGTCGGCACGCCGGCCAGCAGGCCTTGTCCGGCTTGAGGCTTGCGCGCCGCCTCCCGGGCCGAATCGTACAAGCGCTCGGCCACCGCATTGAGCTGCGGCTCGACCCGCTCCAGGCGCTCGATGGCCGTCTCCAGCAGTTCGCCGGGCTGAACCTCGCCACGCCTGACCCACTCGGCCAGCGCCGTGGCATCTTCAGTGTCCATCAAGTGGTGGATGTCTTGCATACCCATGTCTCAGGTTCCTTATGTCATGACGATTGATGTGATCGGAGAGTGCTTGCCTGCCCCTGGCCCCGTGCTCGCAGGCCGGCAACGACCCAGAGCAGCGCCAAGGCGAGACTGGCCAGGGCCAGCCACTGGATGGCGTGACGCAGGTCACCGGCGAAGACAACCACCGAGGCCACCACCAGCGGACTGACGAACTGGCCGATATACAGGCACGAGGTAAACCCGCCCAAACCGCGGCCACGGGTGCTTGCGGTCAAGGCATTCATCACTGGCGCCATCACATTGGGTACCAGTAGCCCGGCCCCCAGGCCCTGGATGAACACCGCCACCAGCACGGCGTTGTAGCTCTGCCCGCGCATCAGCAGCCACAGTCCCAGGCCCATCAGGCCGAGCAACAGCGCGTTGCAACCAGCGATGCCGAAGCGACGACGCAGCAACGGCCACATCAGCGAACCGCCCAAGGTCGCCAACAGGCTCAATCCCGCGGCCAGGCCGATCATCGTGCTGGAGGTGATACCCAGGCTGACCAATAGCATCGGCGCCTGGATCGGCATGATGAACGTCAGGACCATGCCGCCCAGGATCATCAGGTAGCCAACCAACAGCTGCAGCACGGCGACCTTGGCCGGTCCCGGCTCATCGATGCGCTGCTCGACCCTCTGTAGCTTCGCCACCGGCGGTTCCCACAGCACTTTCATCATTGCCGGCACCAGCAGCAATGGCAGCAAATACAGGAAGAACGGCGTGCGCCACGAATGCTCGCCGAGCACCCCGCCCACCACGAAAAACAGCGCCCCCACCAGGCCGATGGTCACCACCTGCCGGTTGACGTAGCGCAACCGCTCATCGCCCTGCCAATAGTCCGCGATCAAGGTGGCGCAGCAGGTCATCACTGCCGCCTCCGTGCAACCGAACAACAGCCGCACACCGACAATCGACGGCAGGCTATCGAGCAACGCCGGCAACGCGCCGAGCAAGGCGTAGAGCACCGTGGCGATCACCAGCAAGGCCTTGCGCCCGACGCGGTCGGCCAACCAGCCAGCCAACGGTGCGCACACGGCAATCGCCAAGGCCGGGCCGGTAATCGCCAACGGCACCAATAGATCGGCGCGCGATTCCATGGGCCCAAATTCGGCGCCCAACCTGGGCAGGATGGGCGTGACCATCACCGCCCCCATGATCGTCAGGCTGCTGCCCAGCATCAGCACCAGCCCTTCACGCCAACTGGCCTGGCGGGACGGGGTGGCCGCCGTTGAAACGGAATTTGATTGGTTCATGGCGAGCCCCTTTTAGAAACTTTGAGAAATACGCAGCGCCGCGGTGTAGCCCTCGGCGCGGTTCCGCGCATCGAGCTCCTTGTAGACGTGCAGCCACACCGGAGGTATGCCGGGCTTGAAGTAGCTCACTGCCGGCCCGACCGCCAACACCCGGGCGCGATTGCCCGCTTCCAGGCCCGGCGCATCGTCATCGGTGAATTGCCGGTAGTAATAGCCGCCCACACCCACGGTCCACGGGCCAACGTGTTGACCCACGGCGAATTCGTGGCGGTACTCGACGCCATTCTTGTAGTCGGTGGCGTGGTTGCGGGTGTTGATGTCGGCTTCGAAACTGGAAGACACCTCGAAACCGCTGTCGGAGATGTAGGTGGCGTTGAGGATCGGCGAGAAGGTCCAGTGGTTGACGCCCGGCGAGATCAAGCGATTCTTGTCGTAGTCGCCTGTGGGGGCCTGGATCTGGAACTGGGCATTGACGAACAGGTTCGGCGAAAGGGTCCATTGCAGGATCACCGGCAGCACCTGGATATCAGCCATGCGAAACGGATCGGCCGCAAGGTCCAGCGGGCCGACAGGCGTCTGCACCTGTACCGAGGCATCAATCTGGAAAAACGGCACGACAGCGCCGAAGCCATATTTGGCGCCCAGCACGGTGTAATCGGTCATGCGCATGTAGGCGGCGGCGATGGACAACAAATCCAGGGATAAATTGTTGTCCACGGACTTGCCGTGGCGATCTTTCTGCACGTTGGCCGAATAGAACGCGGTGCGCAGGCCGACGGTGCCAAAGGGCGTGGCCGGCGGCATCATGCCCGCACCGAAATCGTAGACCCCGACCGCCGTGGTCGGCGCGCCGTTTTCGGTGCCATGGGCAGCGCCACAAACAGCAATCAACCCCAGGCTTAACCAGGTACCGCGCAAGACGTTGGTTTTATAATTTTTTTGATACATCGAATGCCCCTCCAACCAAGTGGTGTTGGGGTCATCCTAGGGAGCCGGCCGGTCAGCCGTTATCCGTTTTCAGCACAGATGCGTGCGACGCAGGGTTTGTGAAGGGGTCTCGCCGAACAGCACCCGATAGTCGCTGGAAAACCGGCTCAAATGCCAGAAGCCCCAGCGTGCCGCCACCTCCTGTACACCCCGGGCATGGCCGCCGCTGCGCAGTTCACGACGCACGGCATTGAGGCGCAACGCCCGCAAATAGGCCACGGGATTGATGCCCAACGTCTCCTGGAAGCAATACTGCAGTTTTCGTCGGCTGGCACCGATGTGGTTGCACAGGTCGAGGATCGACAGCGGCTCATCAACATGGGTCAAGGCGTACTCCCGGGCGCGGTCGACCATGCGCTTGCGTGCCGTGGGGGGGAGCGGCGGTGCCTCATCCGGTGCCACCAGTTCCAGTATGTGCAGCATCACCGTGTCACGCAGGCCACGGCGAATCGATTCGTAACCCAGCAATGAATCACGCCCCTGCCTGCCGCCTTCAAGTTCATCGAACAACGCCGCAAGCTCGGCTGGCAGCGTCGAGTTGCCCAGACGGTAACACTTGGGAAGATCGGTAATTCGAAAGCGACTGCGCTGTCGTTCCAGCACATGCTCCAACGCCTGCTCTTCGATGGCGACACTGAGCAGATCGAGATGCTGGGGCGTGCGCAGCTCGGGCAGGTTCTGGCCACGGGCGACCATCAGGCTGGGCTCGATGATCGGGTGCCCGGAGCAAAAGACCGGCCCATCGGCACTCAGTGGCACGCTGAAGGTGATGGCACCCTCCCAGGCCATGCCTTGCTTGGCCAGTGCCTGATTAGAGCGGTCGCGCACCAGTTGCATCCAGTCCGAACGGAACTCGACCAACTCGCCTTCGAAGCGCCCGGGGGTCAACTGGTCATAGCAAACCTGCCAGCCGCCCATGTTGCGGGCGTGCTCATCGATGTCTGCGGTACGGAACCGATTGATCGGCAGCGGCAGCAACAGGTCCGACGAGATCGCTGGCTGCGCCATGTTGGAGTTGTTCATTGACCCGACCTTTGAGGATTCCAGGGCTTACAGGTCAAAGGTCAGGCAAGTTCCATTCCGCCACGTGGGCCGGTCGGGCAATTGTGCCGAAAACGGATAATCGACCAGGGTTCAGCTGCCTGCGCCGGCATGGGCCTCTTCAAAGAAAAAGTCCTTCCAGCTGTCGGCCTGGTTTTTCAGCACGCCCAGTTCGTGCAGCTTCTCGGCATAGATGTAGGTGCGTTGCGGGACGACAGTGAAGTCGATTTCGGGGTCAGTGACGATTTTCTCCACCAGCGACAGCGGCAACTTGGACTGTTCTACGCGGATGTAGGTCTGGGCAGCGGCCGGCTTGTCGGCCTTGATGATGCCTTGCGCCTCCACCAGGGCGTCGTAGAACGCCTTGTAGGTCTTGGGGTTTTCGTCGTGGAATTTTTCCGTGGTGTAGAGCACGTTGAACGTCGCCGGCCCGCCCAGCACATCATAGGAGCTGAGCACCTTGTGTACGTTGGGGCTTTGCAGTGCCTGATACTGGAACGGCGGGCTGGAGAAGTGCGAATTGATCTCCGACTGGCCGGCGACCAGCGCCGCCGTCGCATCCGGGTGCGGGAGGCTGACCGAGATATCGTCGAACTTCTTGAAGTGATCGTTCCCGAACACCTTGGCGGTTTCGATCTGCAATGTGCGCGACTGGAACCCGACACCCGCCGCCGGGACGGCGATCCGGTCCTTGTCGGTGAAGTCCTTGAGGCTCTTCACGTTCGGGTTATTGGTCAACAGATAGTTGGGCATCGACCCCAGCGAGGCGATGGCCTTGACGTTCTGCTTGCCACGGGTCCGATCCCAGATCGTCAGCATCGGCGGAACGCCCGCCGACACCACATCCAGGGCACCCGTCAGCAAGGCCTCGTTCATGGCCGTTGCGCCGGAAATGCTGTTCCAGTCCACCTTGATATCGAGGCCCTGGGCCTTGCCATGTTTCTCGATCAACTGCTGGTCACGCACCACGTCGAGGATCAGGTAGCCAATGCCAAATTGCTGGGCGATGCTGATCTTGCCTTCGGCGTGGGCCAAGGAATTGAGCAGCGCAGTGGCCGCCAGGGAAACCAACAAGGTGAGCGCAGAACGCTTGAAAGCCATGGTCTGGTGAACCTCACAGTAAGTGGAAAAGACTGAGATCACGACTTTAAAGCTATAAAAATATTAATTTAAATACCGGAATAGCATATCAATAGTACCTAAATGTTCGGCATCCGAACCCATGAAATCGCACTCACGGGTACGATCACTTGATAATCTTGCAAACCTCCCCTGACGAACACCCAGCGCAAAGCGATCATGAACGAGATGACCCTGGACGTCGGCATCGCTGCCGAGTCCATTTCCCAACCGCGCACACTGGTATTCCTGGCTTATCCGCAGATGGGTCTGCTGGACCTGACCGGCGCCCAGACCGTTTTCTGGGCCGCCACCAAAGCCATGACTGAACGCGGCCTGCCCGGCTACACCCTGCACACCGCAAGCTTGGAAGGCGGGTTGATGCAGACCGCCGAAGGCTTGGTCGTGGATACCCGTGCCCTGCACGAGCTCGACGGGACGCTCATCGACACGTTGATCGTGCCTGGCGCACCGGACATACGGCAGGCGATGATTGACTGTGTCGACCTGGTGCAATGGCTGCGCAACGCCTCGGTCACGGCCCGGCGCACCGCATCGGTATGCAGCGGCACCTTCCTCATGGCCCAGGCCGGCTTACTGGACGGACGCCGCGCCGCCACCCATTGGGCCATGTGCGACATGCTCAAGAGCGGCTTCCCCTCGATTGAAGTGGACCTGGACGCGATCTTCATCCAGCAGGACGCAGTGTGGACCTCGGCCGGTGTCAGCGCCGGCATCGACATGGCCCTGGCTCTGGTCGAAGCCGATTGTGGGCGCGAGGTGTCCCTGCAGGTGGCCCGTGAGCTGGTGGTGTTTCTCAAGCGGCCCGGGGGACAAGCGCAGTTCAGCCAACTGTTGCAGTTGCAGATGCAGGACAGCGCCGGGTTCGACGAACTGCACGCCTGGATGACCGAACACCTGAATGACGACAATCTCACCGTCGAACGACTGGCCCGCCAGGCAAGGATGAGCCCACGCAATTTTGCCCGGGTCTACAAACGCCAGACCGGACGAACCCCGGCCAAAGCCGTCGAGATGTTCCGCCTTGAAGCCGCGCGTCGAATGCTGGAAGACTCCCAGCGCAACATCGACCAGATCGCCCGATCCTGCGGCTTCGGTGACGAGGAACGAATGCGTCACACCTTCCAGCGCCATCTCTCGATTTCCCCCCGGGAGTATCGCAACCGGTTTTCCCGCTGAGCGCGAACCCCTTACGGTACGGTCCCGTCAGGCCACTCTCCTCGAGTTCTCCCGCGGGTCGGCCTGCTCGGCCAGGAACGCGCTGCAACGCGAACGTAGCCAGCGCTCCCCCGGATCATTGTGCGAGGCGCCGCGCCAGACCATGGAAAGCTCGTGCTGTGGCAAGCAGATCGGAGCCGCTTGCGCCCTCATGCCGGTCGTCACCGCCATCGCCCGGGCAACGTAATCCGGCACAATGGCTATCATGTCGCTCTGGGCCAACAGCACGGGCAAGGCGCTGAATTGCGGGACAGTCAACACCACCCGACGCTGGCGGCCCATCAGGCATAACGCGCGATCCGAGTCATCGATGACATTGCCCATGGACGACACAATCGCATGGGGCCGACGGCAGAACTCGTCCAGCGTCAGTTCACCGGGCTGCGAATCGGCGCGCAACAGCATCGGTCGAATCGGCCGCAGCAACTTGCGTCGGGCATTGGCCGGCAGCTCCAAGGTCGGGCTGATTCCCAGAGAAATCTCACCGCTGGCCATCAGTTGGGACAACTGCCATTGATCGGTCCGGCGCACAACCAATGTGGTGCCCGGTGCCTCGGCCCGCAGGCGGCGCAACAGCTCCGGCAACAGTGCGTACTCGACGTCATCGCACAGCCCGATATGGAAGGTCGCCTCGCTGGTGGCCGGCTCGAACGCCTGACAATGGCTCAAGGCGGCAGCGATGCCGTCCAGCGCCGGTGACAGATTGGAGAAGATTTCCTGGGCCCGGGAGGTCGGTTCCATCAGCCGTCCCGAACGGATGAACAACGGATCATCGAACATCAACCGCAAGCGCGCCAGGGCACTGCTGATCGTTGGCTGGCCGAGAAACAGCTTTTCGCTGACGCGGGTAACGTTTTGCTCGTGCATCATGGTTTCGAAGACCACAAGCAAATTGATGTCAGCACGACGCAAGTCATTTCTGTTCATCATAGTCATCGCCTCAGGCGCCAGGCCATTGAGTCAGAAGTGAACAAGATCACCGCCCAGGCCCTTCATCAAGGCACGGCGGCGACGAGGTGTTGAAAGCGTAATCCCCGGGGCAGGCCAGTGTCTGTCGTACGTGGGGACACTCGACTCACCCTTTGGGCGGCGTCATCGATACTTAGGTATATATCCAGGCCCTGTGGCAAACAGCGCCGTTTGTGGCGAGGGAGTCCCCGCCACGTCTTCGACGCTGCGCTGTCGCGCAGGGAACTAGAGCGACGTCCACGAGATATCTGTTTTTGATCGTTCCCACGCTCTGCGTGGGAATGCATCCCGTGACGCTCTGCGTCACACTCCAGAAGCGGAACGCGGGGCGTCCCTGGCGACATTCCCACGCAGGAGCGTGGGAACGATCGATATGTATTTTCAGCCTTAAAAATCACATGGTTGCAATTTATTCCATGAGAGCTTGCTCCCGCTGGACTGCGCCGCGGCCCCTCTCCTCGGCGCGACTTGGCGGGATTTCAGGGTTTTATGTCCTACCTCAGACAAAGGGCCACTTCTAAGATACGAACCGATGCTCTGTCTCCCCGACATCCCAGAGCGAGACCCCGTAAAAACAAAAGGTCTGCCAGCGTGCCCCTACCCTCCGCGATGCTCAAGAACGTCTATGACAGCCTTCGATACCCCCCATGCCAGAGCGGGCCGCGACCGACGATGGGAATCAGTACCCACCCGTTGGTCAACGCCCTCGGCTGGTTGGTAGGCCTGGTGGTGGCCTGCGGGGTTGTCATCATCAACTCCGAAACCCATTCCGACCTGGCCCCGACTCTGCTGTACATCACCTTGTTGTTGATGGCGGCCAACTTGTTTTCAATCAACTTGGTGATCGCCGTCGCGCTGATGAGCATGTTCTTGCTCACCGCAATGTTCTTGTACAACGGCGACTATCACCGCTGGGAATCGACCACCGGTTTCTTCCGCTGCCTGACCGCATTGTCGGCCATCGCGTTCCTGGCCTTGCGCAGCAAGCAGGCGTCCGACAGCCTGCGGCATAACGAGGCTTACCTGATCGGCGCCCAGCGCCTGAGCCAGACCGGCAGCGTGGGCTTTCGCGGTGATCGGAAAGAGATGTCCTGGTCGGAGGAATCGGCACGGATCTTCGAATACCCACCCAGCAGGACGCCGACGGTGTCGATGATGCTGGAGCGTACCCATCCTGAAGACCTGGAGTTGGCACGCGGGGTTTTCTTGCAGGCCGCCGGCGGCGAACCACAGATCGAGGTCAAGCTGCGCCTGCTGATGCCTGATGGACGTATCAAGCATATCCACATGATCGCCAGTCCACTGCTCGTCCAGCATGGCCGTTTCCAGTACCTCGGCGCACTCATGGACGTCACCGCCAGCAAGCTGGCCGAAGAAGCATTGTTCCGCGCCCAGAGCCAACTGGCCCACGTCACTCGCTTGACCTCCCTGGGGGAAATGGCCGCGTCCATTGCCCACGAGGTCAACCAGCCACTGACGGCCATCACCAGCAGCGGCGAGGCCTGCCGCAGATGGCTCGAACGTCCGGAACCTGATCTCGATGAGGCCCTGGATTGCCTCGACCGGATCGTCGCCAACGGCTGTCGTGCCAGCGAGGTCATCAGCGGTATCAGGGCGCTGTCGCGCAAGTGCGATCCGTTGCGCCAACCCGAACGGCTGGACGACATCGTCCGCGAGACCCTGAACCTGGTCCAGCAACAACTGACGCATCATAAAGTCCGGGCAAAGCTGGACCTGGCAGCGACGGACGGCCAGGTCAGCGCAGACCGGGTGCAACTGCAGCAAGTGATCATCAACCTGATCATCAATGCCTGTCACGCCATGGACGGGGTCAAGGTACACGCACGAATCCTGCACATACGCACCTGGACAGAGGATGACGAAGCGCTGCTGGAGGTGACCGACCACGGAACCGGCATTGCTCCCGAAGTCCTGCCGTCCTTGTTCAATGCGTTTTTTACCACCAAGGAAAACGGCCTGGGCATGGGCCTTTCCATCTGCCGGTCCATCATCGACTTCCATGACGGCAGGCTCTGGGCGACCAGCGAAACCGACCAAGGCACCTCGTTCAGGTTCGCGCTGCCGCTGCTCGCTTGCACCACCCTGGCAGGGAACGCCCAATGACCCCCACACACACCCACCCGGTCATCGACCATGCCCCCGTCGTCTACATCGTCGACGACGACGCACCGCTGCGCCAATCCCTCGGCAGCCTGCTGCGCTCCATTGGCCTGCAGGTCCACTTGTTCGGTTCGGTCGCGCAGTTCATGAACCATCCCCGGCTCGACCTGCCCAGTTGCCTGATACTGGATGTGCGGCTGCAAGGCGCCAGCGGCCTGGATTGCCAACGCGAACTGGCCGCGGCCAACGTTCACCTGCCAATCGTGTTCATGACCGGTTACGGTGACATCGCCATGACCGTGCGGGCAATGAAGGCCGGTGCCGTGGATTTCCTCGCCAAACCGTTTCGCGAGCAGGACCTGATCGATGCCGTAGCCGCCGCCCATCAGCAGGACCGGCTGCGGCACGAGTCCAAACGCAGCCACCAGCAACTTCTTGATCGCTACGCCGCATTGACGCCCCGGGAGCAGCAGGTCATGGCGCTGGCAGCGTCGGGCTTGATGAACAAGCAGATCGCCGGGGAAATAGGCTTGAGTGAAATCACGGTCAAGATTCACCGCGGCCAAGCCATGCGCAAAATGTGCGCACGTTCGTTCGCCGAGCTGGTGCGCATGGCTCAGGTACTGGAATTGCGTGGCGAGCAGTAGAAAGTTCATACCCACGTATACTTGGCGGGCCCATTGGACGGCGTATCTTGCACTGATAACGGGCGCCTTTATGGCTACCTGATATCACCCCAGGTATCGACATGTCCAACACCGCAATCATTTCAATTATTGATGATGATGAATCAGTTAGAATTGCCCTGGATGGTTTGTTGCGTTCCCACGGATATTCAGTTGAAACATACGCCAGCGCCTTGGATTTTTTATCTTCCTGCGAACTTGAAAATACAGCCTGCCTGATATCGGATATACAAATGCCCGGCATGACGGGTATTCAGATGTACGATCGCCTGTCGGCCCTGGGCGTTAATATCCCGATCATTTTCATTACCGGATACCTCGGCGTGCCGCCCCGTACCAGCGCTGCTGCGCCGGAGCCGGTGGCGTTTTTCCCGAAGCCCTTCGACTGCGCTGAATTGATCGCCTGTATCGAATCGGTACTGGCCCGGTCTGCTTGACTGCGCCGCACCCTCATACCTTCGTATAGATCATACCTACCCAAGCATGGGCCCGATGACCTTATGTAGAAGTGTTAAACACAGCTCCGATCAATATGATTTCCTACAGCGAACCGAAACTGAATGTGCTTGATGTGAATACATTGAAGCCAGGCGTTTCTGGAGTACTTCGCGCCACGGTCACGCTGAACAGATTAATTCATTCAACGTATCGATTTTGTCTTCGGGAGCAAATCATGAAACAGCAAATTCTGGTTATTGGTGCTGGCTTCGGCGGAGTATGGAGCGCATTGAGCGCGGCCCGCCTGCTGGACCAGCATGATCGAAATGACGTGCAGATTACTGTCCTGGCGCCCCAGGCGGAATTGCGCATCCGGCCTCGTTTCTATGAGCCGGACGTCCACACCATGATGGCTCGGCTGGACGGACTGTTCGATGCAGTGGGCGTGAAGTTCGTACAGGGCTCGGCGAGCAGTATCGACGTCGAGGGCAAACGGGTCGGCTACGTGGACGTATTCGGTACCCAGGGCAGCCTGGGTTACGACCGATTGGTCCTGGCGGCGGGCAGCAAACTGTTTCGCCCCGATCTCAAAGGCATGCTCGAACATGCCTTCGACGTCGATGAGATCGAACAGGCAACGCGCCTCGAAGCCCACATCAAGTCCCTCAAAAACCTGCCGGACAGTCCAGCCCGCAACACCGTGGTGGTGGCCGGCGGCGGCTTCACCGGCATCGAAACCGCCACCGAAATGCCGACCCGCCTGCGGGCCGCCCTGGGTGAGGACGCGAACATCCGGGTCATCGTGGTGGATCGCGCGCCGCAGATCGGCGCGTCGTTGGGCGACGGTATTCGCCCCTCCGTGATCGAAGCGTCCGATCACCTGGGCATCGAGTGGATCCTCAATGCTTCGGTCGACTCGGTGGATGCCGGCGGTGTCACCCTGTCGAACGGCCAGCGTATCGAGTCCAATACCGTGATCTGGACCGTGGGTTTCCGTGCCCACCCGCTGACCCAGCAAGTGCCAGGCACCCGCGATCACCAAGGCCGCCTGCACGTCGACGGCCATCTGAAAGTGTTGGGACAAAACGACATATTCGCCACCGGTGACGTGGCCTACGCCGCCACCGACACACTGGGCAATTACGCGGCGATGTCTTGCCAGCACGCCATATCCCTGGGGCGCTACGCCGGCAACAACGTCGCGGCCGACCTGCTGGGTATGGCGCCGATGCCCTACAGCCAACCCAAGTACGTGACCTGCCTGGACCTGGGCGCCTGGGGCGCGGTGTATACCGAAGGTTGGGATCGCCAACTCAAGCTGGTCGGGCAGGAAGCCAAGGATCTCAAGACCCAGATCAACAGTGTGTGGATCTACCCGCCCGCCGCCGACCGCGCGGCGGCCCTGGCGGCGGCTGACCCGTTGATTCCGGTGGCCTGACCCTTGCGCCCTTCCCCGGCCAGTCTCTCCTTTCTGCGCCGGGCTTTCCCAGACGCCTGCCAATGATTCTTCGGCGGGCGTTTTTTGGGCTGGCTTCTCCCCAAGCCAGTCTGAATATCGTCACTGCCCAGCAAAATCCGTATCAATGCCCACCCCGGCCCACTGAGCACAAGGTAAGGTAGGCAGAAACCATCCGGATCGAGGTGTGCCGTGGCGTCCTATTCCTTGCGTCAGCTGAAGTACTTTGTCACCACCGTTGAATGTGGCAGCGTCGCTGAGGCATCCCGCAAGCTGTACATCGCCCAGCCATCGATTGCCACCGCCATCAAGGGGCTGGAGGACAGCTTCGGCGTGCAATTGCTCATCCGTCATCACGCCCAGGGCGTATCGTTGACGCCCGGCGGCGCGCGCTTCTATCGCAAGGCCCAGGAACTGTTGCGCATGGCCCGGGAGTTCGAGCAGAACGCCCTGGCCGATAACGATGTGGTCAGTGGGCAAATCGACATCGGCTGCTTCGAAACCGTCGCCCCGCTCTACCTGCCGCGCCTGATCGCGGGCTTTCGCCAGCGCTTCCCGGGGGTGGAGATCCGCGTGCAGGACGGCGAGCAACAGGAACTGGTGCAAGGTTTGACGGGTGGACGTTTCGACCTGGCGATTTTCTATGAGCACGACCTCGACAGCACCATCGAGACCGAGGCGTTGACGGCACCGCAACGGCCCTATGCGTTATTGCCGGCTGGGCATCGCTTCGCCGATCAGGCCCAGGTCTCGCTGCGTGACCTGGCGCTGGAACCGATGATCCTGCTGGACGTACAGCCCAGCCGGACCTATTTCGTGAGCATCTTCGAGGAGCTGGGCCTGACGCCCAACATTGTCTTCAGCTCGCCGTCCATCGAGATGGTCCGTGGCATGGTCGGCCAGTCTTTCGGTTTTGCCGTGCTGGTGACCCGCCCGCACTCCACCTGCACCTACGATGGGCAACACCTGGTGTGCGTCGACATCGCCGAGGACGTGACCGGTTCGGCCTTGGTGGCGGGTTGGCTCAAACGCACCCACCTGACCAAACCGGCCCAGTTGTTCGTGGATTACTGCAAGGAACAGTTCAGGCAATGGCTGGCCTGAACCCTGTGGCGAGGAAGCGTTGATCGTCCCCATGTTCTGCGTGGGAATGCATCCCGTGACGCTCTGCGTCACCCTCCAGAAGCGGAACGCGGAGCGTCCCTGGCGACGTTCCCACGCAGGAGCGTGGGAACGATCGGTCCATGGTGAGGAGGCGGTTCGGTGCCTAGCGAGCCGCCCAGGCGTTGAAACGTTGCTCCAGTTCCTCGCCATGGTCGACCCAGAACTCCGCATCCACGGCTTGCGCTTCAGCCAGGTTGGCTTCGGCGGTTGGCAACTGCTCCTGTACCGCCGTCGGCAACAAGGCGAGTGTCTTGCGGTGCACCGGCCCATAAGGGATGTTTTCCGAAAACACCTTCTGGGTCTGTGGCTGGCTGGCAAAGGCAATGAACTGCTCGGCCAGGGCCTTGTTCGGCGTGCCCTTGACCACGGCCCAGTACTCCGGGTCGTACAGGCTCTGCGGCCAGACAATGCTCAGCTTCATGCCTTCCTTTTGCGCCGACGCGATGCGCCCGTTATAGGCGGCACTCATCGCAACGTCCCCCGCCACCAGCCATTGCGCCGGCTGGGCGCCGGCTTCCCACCACTGGATATTCGGCTTGATCTGATCCAGTTTGGCGAAAGCCCGGGACACGCCCTCCGGTGTGTCCAACACCTTGTACAAGTCCTGCGACTTGACTCCATCGGCCAGCAAGGCGATCTCCAAGGTGTACTTGGCCCCTTTGCGCAGCCCGCGCTTGCCCGGGTACTGGGCAACGTTCCAGAAATCCGCCCAGGAGCTGGGCGCCTTGGCGAGCTTGCTCTGGTCATAGGCCAGGACCATCGACCAGACGTAGGTGGCGACACCACACTCATTGAGTGCGCCGGGCACATAGTTGGCCGGGTCGCCAAGGCCGGCCAGGTCAAGCTTCTCGAACAAGCCTTCCTCACAGCCTCGCAGCAACTCGGGGCTTTCCACTTCGACCACGTCCCAACTGGTGTGACCGGCCGTGACCATGGCTTTGATCTTCGACAGCTCACCGTTGTATTCGCCGGCCACGATGCTTCCTGCACCGCTGGCGTTGAAGGGTTGGAAGTAGGCCTTGTCCTGGGCCTGCTTGGTGGCGCCGCCAAAGGAAATCACGGTCAAGCTCTGGGGCGCGGCCATGACGCTGGAACTCAACAACGCCAACGCACACGCAATATTGCAACGCAAGGATCTGGACATGGAGCGGTTCCTCGAAAATGCCGGCTCGCCCGCACGAGCCGGCGACGGGACTCAAGGGTGGCCGTAAGCGCGGGCGGAGTGGTCTACAGCAATAAGGCTCTTGTCGGCCCATTCGTTGAGGTCGGCACAACTGGCCGCCAGGATTTTCCTGAGGTTGAAATCGTTCACTTTGGCCGCCTCGTGGTCACGGACCATTGGGTTCAGCGAGATAGCTCGCCAACCGATCCATCAAGCGATCGCAGGCGGCCATTTGTTCAACGCTCACGTATTCGTCGGGCTTGTGCCCCTGCTCCATGCTGCCGGGGCCACAGACCACCGTTGGCACGCCAGCCTGGTGAAACAGGCCGCCTTCGGTGCCGAAGGCAACGGTGCTGAAAGCGTCGCTGCCGCACAGCCGCGCAACCAGTTGTGCAGCAGCGCTGTCAGGCGCGGTCGCCAGGCCCGGGTAGGCGGACAGTGGTTCAAAACCAATCGCCGTATCGCCCGCCACCGCCTGCATCGCCTGCATCGCCGGCAGCAGTTCCTGTTCGGCAAAGTCCTGCAATTGCTCGGCCACCACCTGGGGATTGAAATCCGGCAAGGCGCGCACTTCGAAATCGAAACGGCAATCGGCCGGGACAATGTTCAGCGCCGTGCCGCCGTGGATCACCCCGACCTGCACCGTGGAAAACGGTGGATCGAAGCGCGGGTCATGCCGCGATGGTTCGGCCAGCTGTGCACCGATCTCGCCCAAGCGCCCCATCAGGCGCGCCGCCTGCTCGATGGCGTTGACCCCGTAAGGTGCATAGGCCGAATGACAGGCCGCCCCTCGGACATGACAACGCATCGCCAACTTGCCTTTGTGCCCCAGCACCGGTTGCAGTCGGGTGGGTTCGCCAATCAGGCACAGCGCTGGTTGGGGAATTCGCCGAACCAACGCGTCCAACAGACTGTGAACGCCCAGGCAACCCACCTCTTCGTCATAGGAAAACGCCAGGTGCAGCGGTCGACGAAGCGCGCTGGCGAGGAACATCGGCACCGCTGCCAGCACCGATGCCAGATACCCCTTCATGTCCGCCGTACCACGCCCGAACCATTTGCCGTCCCGCTCGGTCAGGCAGAACGGATCGACCGTCCAGGCCTGCCCATCCACCGGCACCACGTCGGTATGCCCGGACAACACCACGCCACCGGGTACCGCTGGGCCAATGCTCGCCAGCAAGTTGGCCTTGGTTCGCTCGGCGTTGTAGATCAGCTCGCTATCCACGCCCAGCCCTTGCAAGTAATCGCGCACGAACTCGACCAAGGCCAGGTTCGACTCGCGACTGACCGTGGCAAAGCCCACCAGCTCGGCAAGCAGGGCGCGGCTGCGCAGCTCACTCATCACCCGGCACTCCATAACTGGGCGCCAGCGTCGGGTTGAGCGCGCGGGTCAGGTAAGCCTGCAATTGCGGCTGATAGGCGAGCCAAAGCTTTTCCAGTTCGCCGATGGGGTTTTCCTCAACCCAGTCCACCCGCAGATCGACGATGGGCCAGGTCAGGTCATCGACCACCGACAGCGCCGCCGAATGCACCGCCCCGGCCTCCCCGCCTGCCGCCTGCCCGGCCTGCAACGCGCTCACCAAACGTGCTGCAAGACAGCCGGCGCTATGCTCGAAGGCCGCGACCATGGCCTCGATCACCGCACCGTTGGCCAACAGATTCCCAGCCGCCACGCATTGCTCACCGGCCACGGCGTTGCGGGTGCCCAAGGTATGCTCGCCACTGAAAATCGCCGTGCGCCCCTCGGCATCGATCACCGCCACCTGGCGATACTGGCTGTAGCCATTGCGTGCCAGCGTCCGCTCCAGCGCCGCTTGGGCCACCAGGCCGCCGGCCAGTTCGTCAAGAATCTGCGGCCCCAAGGCCGGCAGGGTAATGTTCTGGCTCGACACCGCGCCGACGCCCGCGCGCAACCAGGGGCAACGGGCGCCGACGGCAATGCTCGAGGAACTGATGGCGATGCCCAGCTGGCCGGTTTCGACACAGCGTCCAACGATGGAAAAAGTCATGCTCCGCTCCTTATTCAGGGATCACCGCGATCACGTCGATTTCCATCAGCCACTGCGGCTGGCCCAAGGCACTGACCACCAACCCGGTGGAGATCGGAAACACGCCCTTGAGCCACTTGCCGACCTCTTGGTACACCGGCTCGCGGTAACGCGGGTCGATCAGGTAAGTGGTGGTCTTGACTATGTGGCTCAGGTCGCTGCCGGCCTCTTCCAACAGTTGCTTGACGTTGCGCATGGCCTGCTCGGCCTGAGCGCGAGGATCGCCCAGGCCCACCAGTTGACCGTTGAAATCAGTGCCAACCTGGCCGCGCACATAGACGGTGTTGCCGGCGCGCACGGCCTGGCACAGGTCGTTGTCCAGCGTCTGGTTCGGGTAGGTGTCCTTGGTGTTGAACATGCGAATACGTGTATGAGTAGGCATCAACGGACTCCCGTGAGACTGGTTTTCGAACGATACGAATCGCTGTCGCGCGCGGGGGCCTGGCGCTGGGCAGCATCTTGATAGGCGAGGTAAATGCGTTGCTTCACGATGTGATCGGCAATGTGCCGGGCGTCATGCCAGACGCCCCAGATGAACGCCGAGCCTCGTCGCGACAACCAGGGCAAGCCGACGAAATACAGGCCCGGTTCGCTGGAAACGCCGCGCTGATGCCGAGGCTTGCCGTTGGCGCCGAGGGCGTCGACTTTCAGCCAGCTGTAATCCACCGAATAGCCGGTGGCCCAGATGACGCTGGTCACCCCGGCGGCGACCAGGTCCAGCTCCAGGATCGGCTGGGTCAGGCATTGCGGGTCGGGCAGTTGGTCGCGGGCTTGAGGTTCGAGCGGCAGGTCCAGGCCATTGCGGGCAATGTAGGCGTCAGCGGCATCCAGCAGCGCCAGATAGTTCTCGTCGCCACGGGCGATGTTTTCGGCAAGATTCGGCTCAAAGCTCACCACGCTGCCGTTGAACGATTTCGTCAGCCCCACCAGGGTGATGCCCTCGTGGGCCAGCCGGCGAAAATCCACGGTATGACCGCCACGGGCGCCGCTCACCGCAATGGTGACGTGTTCCTTGCCGGGCTTGACCGCTTCCGCATCCCACTCGCCCAACACACCTAGCCACCAGCAGAAATCGCGGTTGCGATAGGCCCGCGGCGGACGATCGTGGGCACCCACCGAGAGATAGACCTGCTTGCCTGCGCGCTGCAGCTCATCGGCGATCTGCACCCCCGACGACCCGGCACCCACCACCAACACCGCCCCCTCGGGCAATTGCCGAGGATTGCGGTACTGGGCCGAGTGCAACTGGGTAACCGTCGGCATATCCGGCGCAATTGGTGGAATCACCGGCTGCTGGAAGGGCCCGGTGGCGACGACGACATGGATCGCCTCGATCAAGCCTTCGGAGGTTTCAATGGTGAAGCCTGGGCGACCGACATTGCGCTCGACTTTCCTGACGTCCACGCCGGTACGGATCGGCGCGTTGAACTTGCTGGCATAGGTTTCGAAATAATCGGCCACCTGGTCCTTTGTCGCGAAGTCATCTGGACCGAGCCCGTCGAATTCCAACCCTGGAAAGCGGTCATGCCAGGCCGGCCCGTTGGCCACCAGCGAATCCCAGCGTGATGTGCGCCAGGCTTCGGCAATGCGGCTTCGCTCCACCACCAGATGCGGCACGCCTTGCCGGCTCAAGTGCTCACTCATGGCTATGCCGGCCTGGCCGGCGCCTATAACAAGCGTATCGATGCGTAGGGTTTCAACGGGCATGTCTGTGCACTTCCGGCAGTAGGTTTGGTTCAGGCCGGCATAGCGCCGCCTCGGGTTCTGATTTTTTGTTGTTCTGCGCTTGCAGCTATCGAGATCAGATGTCGAGGCGATTGTGTTGGCGGAGGGAGATTTGCGAAACGAGGGTTTTTATCGTTGCTGGAAAGGAAAAAAATGGGCTATTGCGTGATGATCATTCCCACATTGGTTCTGCGTGAGAACGATCGATCGCGTTAACTAGTTCACTGCATCCGCGCCGGAAACGCCTTGAGTTCCAGTTTCTCCATCACCAACCCGATGAACGCCGAAACCGCCAGCGGCAACTGCCGCCGGCTCGGATAGAGCACATTCAGGCCGAAGCCGATGCGCCGGTATTGCGGCAGCACACGCACCAGACTTCCAGCTTCCAGGTCGAGGCTGCTCAGCGCCCCCGGCAACACGGCGATGCCCAGGCCGGCGACGGTCGCCCTGCGCAACGCCTGGGCGGTGTTGGCGTGGAATCGGCTGGCGATCTGCACCTGTTCCTCGATGCCGTCCGGGCCAACGAATCGCCAATGGGCCATGCCGCCGGGATGGCCGAAACTCACGCCGTCGTGGTGAGCCAGGTCCTGCAACGAAAGCGGCGTGCCGCGCGCGGCAATGTACGCGGGACTGGCAACCATGCCGTCGCCGTCGTTCTTGAGCAGTTGACGACCGACATACCCCGAGTCCTGCAAGGGACCGCCGCGAAAGGCAACGTCGATGCGGTCGGCAATCAGGTCGACCCGGGCATCGCTGAGCACGAAATCAAGTTGCACTCGCGGATGTGCGGCTAAAAAGTCGGCCACCCATTCCATCGGGAAGAAATCGAAAAAATCCGCCATCGCCGCGATGCGCACCAGGCCGCTGGGCTCCTCGCTGCCCATGATCAGTTCCTGTCCGGCATCCATCAGGCCGTCCACCGCATCCACGCAGCGTTCATAAAATCCCTGGCCCGCATGGGTCAGCGTGAGTTTGCGGGTGGAGCGCTGCAGAAGTCGCGATTCCAGTTGCGCCTCCAACTGCTGGACCCGTCGGCTGACGGTATTGGAAGGCATCCCCAGGCGCCTGGCAGCTTCGGCGAAGCTGCCGCTGCGGACCACCTGGACGAACAGCGCAACATCGTTGAGATCGAGCATGGCGCACACATTCCTTCGTTTCATGGATGAGTTCAATCCGATTGTATCGGCTAATCAATCCATTGGCAGGCACTTATCCTTCTCGCATCGAGGCCCAACGCCCAAGACTTGGAGGCAACCCATGAACAGCATCGTCGCAGCACCGCCGCGCGCCATCGTCCACCGCACCTCCGGTAGCAGCCATGGGCCGATCACCCGGCTCATGAGCCCCGGCGACCTGGGCCAGATCTGCAAGCCATTCGTGTTTCTCGATCACTTCGCCTTCAACGCCGATGCCATGCAAAGAGGTTTCGGCATGCACCCTCATTCCGGGATCGCCACGCTGACCTACATGATCGAGGGACAAGTGATCTACGAAGACACCACGGGCCAGTCAGGCACGCTGCCCAGCGGCGGCATGGAGTGGATGCAAGCCGGTAACGGCGTGTGGCACACCGCCCGGCCGGTCGCAGGTTCGCCGATCCAAGGCTTCCAGCTCTGGGTTGCGCTGCCGGCGGCGGAAGAAAATGCCCCGGCCAGCAGCGTCTACCTGGCCCCCTCCGAGATCCCCCGTGAAGGTCCGGCGCTGGTATTGCTCGGCCAATACGGCGCGGCCCGCAGCAGCGTCGCGGCGCCAGCGGGCATGAATTACCTCGCCGTGCAGTTGCAGGACAACGAGCACTGGCGCTACACGCCACCGGCCGGGCACACCGTCGCCTGGCTGGCGGTCAACGACGGCAGTCTCGATGCTGGCGGCCACGTCAATGCTGGAGAAATGGTGGTATTCGAAGCGTCCGGAGAGGCCATCGACATCGTTGCCCGAGGCGCGACCTCCTTCGTACTCGGTTCGGCGGTCAAGCATCCCCACGACCTGGTGATGGGCTACTACTCGGTGCACACCAGCGAGGTCGCCCTGGAAAAAGGCGAGAAAGAAATCCAGCGCATCGGCGCCCTTTTGCAACAAGAGGGTCGGTTGGCCTGACCGACCCTCGAATCAATCCCTAATTCCTACCCGATCCCTTAGAGGTGAATCATGACTGACATCGGTCTCGATCTTCTGTTGTCCCGCACTCAAGTTGGCAAACTGTCCCTGAACAACCGCATGATCATGGCACCGATGACCCGCAGCCGCGCGGGCGCTGGCGATGCAGCCACGCCCCTGATGGCCGAGTACTACAGCCAACGGGCCAGCGCCGGCCTGATCATCAGCGAAGGCTCCCAGGTGTCGGCCCAGGGCAAGGGTTACCTGCGAACGCCAGGGATCTTTACTCCTGAGCAGATCACCGGCTGGAAACAGGTGACCGACGCGGTCCATGCCGAGGGCGGGCAGATCTTCTTGCAGCTCTGGCACGTGGGCCGTCTTTCCCATCCATTGGTGCAGGTCAACGGCGCCCAACCCGTAGCCCCTTCGGCAATCAAGGCCGATGGCGAGATCTATACCCCCGAAGGGCTCAAGCCCTATGAACTGCCACGGGCCCTGGCGCTCGATGAAATCCCCGGCGTGGTCGCCGACTTCCGCCAGGCCGCGGCCAACGCGAAGCTGGCCGGCTTTGACGGTGTGGAGATTCATGGCGCCAACGGCTACTTGATCGACCAGTTCCTGCGTGACGGCACCAACCAACGTACCGATGCCTACGGCGGCTCGATCGAGAACCGCGCGCGCTTCCTCAAGGAAGTGGTCGAGTCGGTGATCGAAGTCTTCGGCGCCAGCCGTGTCGGCGTTCGCCTGTCGCCGATCTTCAGCTACTTCTCGATGAGCGACAGCAACCCGCAGGCGACTTTCGACTATACGGCCAGAATGCTCAGCCGCTACGGCCTGGCTTACCTGCACATCGTGGAATTGGGCGAAGGCCCGTTCGACTTCCTGGAACTCAAGCGTCGCTTCGGCGGGACGTACATTGCCAATGGCGGCTACAGCGCCGAACGCGCCGCCACTGCCATCAGCCGTGGAGAAGCTGACCTGGTGGCATTCGGCACGCCGTTTTTGGCAAACCCGGACCTGGTGGAACGTTTCAAACGAGGCCAGGCGCTGAACACCCCTGATGCGTCGACGTTCTACCAGGGTGACGAGCGTGGTTATACGGACTATCCGACCTTGGCCGGGGCTCAAGCCGGCCAAGAAGCTTAATGTTCAAGACCTGTGGGAGATTCTATGTTGCAGGGCAACCCTGCAACATAGGCTTCGGCTGGTATTCGCTCTGATTTTTCATCAAGGCAAATGCCACCCGGCAGAGCTTGCGAGCAAGCACCACCAATGCCTGGGTTT
>NZ_JAHBCZ010000025.1:0-71393 GCF_019956035.1 Pseudomonas sp. A-RE-22 | reverse complement strand
GTCCATGTCTGGCACGTTCAACAGCATCTACATCGGCCAGATGCTCGGTACCCAGGCCTTGGCGGCGGTGTCGGGCATGTTTCCCATCGTGTTTTTCTTTATCGCATTGGTGATTGGCCTCGGGGCGGGGGCGGGGGTGTTGATCGGGCAGGCCTACGGTGCCGGAGAAACCGGCACGGTGAAGGCGATTGCCGGTTCGACGTTGTTGCTGGGGGCGATCATCGGCCTGACGGCGGCGGTGCTCGGCAGTGTTTTTGCGCGTCAGGCGTTGCAGGGGCTCGGCACGCCGGCCGATGTGCTGGAGGATGCCGTTTCCTATGCCCGGGTCATGATGTGGATCCTGCCGATGTTGCTGGTATTTGTGCTGTTCACTCAACTGCTGCGCGGGGTGAGCGATACGGTGTCACCGATGCTGGCGCTGCTGATCTCCACCAGTGTCGGGCTGCTGCTTACGCCCGTATTGATTCGTGGTTGGCTGGGGTTGCCGCCGATGGGCATCCAGAGCGCGGCGCTGGCGGGGTTGGTGGGGACGGCCTCGGCCATGGCCATGCTGGCATGGCGCCTGAACCGTCGCGAGCATGCCCTGGCACCGGACCGGGCGTTGTTCGCGGCGATGCGCCTGGACACGGAGATCCTTGGCAAAGTGCTGCGCATTGGCTTGCCCACAGGGTTGCAGATGGTGGTGATCTCGTTGTCGGAGTTGGTCATCCTGACGCTGGTCAATAGCCATGGTTCCCAGGCCACGGCGGCCTATGGCGCGGTGACGCAGATCGTCAACTACGTGCAGTTTCCGGCGCTGTCGATCGCCATCACCGCCTCGATCCTCGGCGCCCAGGCCATCGGTGCCGGACGCCTGGAGCGCCTGGGGCCGATCCTGCGCACGGGGCTGTTGATCAACCTCTGGCTTACGGGTGGGCTGGTGGTCCTGGGCTATCTGTTGTCCCACTGGCTGCTGGGGTTGTTCATCACCGACCCGGCGGCACGGGTCCAGGCCGAACACCTGCTGCACATCATGCTCTGGAGCCTGTTGGTGTTCGGCTTCCAGGCGATCGTCGGCGGCATCATGCGCGCCAGCGGCACGGTGCTGGTGCCGGTCGCCATCTCGATCTTCTGCATCGTCGCCGTGCAAGTGCCAGCGGCGTATCTGCTGGACGCTCACTTCGGGCTGCAAGGGGTGTGGATGGCGTTCCCGGTGGCCTACTTGAGTATGCTGCTGTTGCAGACGCTGTACTACAAACGGGTGTGGCAGCATCAGCCGATCGAGCGGTTGGTGTAACTAACCCATCACTAAACCCTGTGGGAGCGAGCTTGCTCGCGATGGCGTCGGAACATTCAGCATCGATGCAAGCTGACCCACCGCTATCGCGAGCAAGCTCGCTCCCACAGAGGATTGGGGGCTGGCGATGTTACAGTGGCCATCACCCGCCACGCCGCCACCGAGGATCCGATGTCTGCCAGTCTCCCCACCCACATTGCCTATCGCGCCTTCCTGTTCGACATGGACGGCACATTGCTCAACTCCATCGCCGCCGCCGAGCGGATCTGGACGCGCTGGGCCGTGCGTCATGGCGTGGACGTGGCGACGTTCCTGCCGACCATCCATGGCGTGCGCGCCATCGACACCATCGCCCGCCAGCACCTGCCGGGGGTGGATGCCCAGGCGGAAGCCGAGCAGATTACCCGCGAGGAAATCGAAGACGTCGAAGGGGTGGTGCAGGTGCCCGGTGCGCAGGCCTTTCTGAACAGCCTGCCGCCAGAGTGCTGGGCAATCGTCACCTCAGCGCCGATGGCATTGGCCTTGCGCCGTATGGAAGCCGCCGGAATTCCACGCCCTTTGGTCATGGTCACGGCCGAAGACGTCAGCGATGGCAAGCCCAACCCCGCCTGCTATCGCCTGGCGGCCGAACGCTTGCAAGTGGCACCGCAAGAATGCCTGGTCTTTGAAGACGCCGAGGCGGGCATCCGGGCAGGCGAGGCGGCCGAGGCGGATGTGCTGGTGGTAACGGCGACGCATACGCACCCGGTGGTCACCCTTCATCCGCAGATCAAGGATTACCTTGGGCTCGGTATTGAAGTGGATGAAGCCGGGCTGATGCGGCTGACCCCGACTCTGTGACCACAGCAGAACTCCTGTGGGAGCGAGCTTGCTCGCGATAGCGGTGGGTCAGCTTGCATCTGTGCTGAATGTGCCGCTGTCATCGCGAGCAAGCTCGCTCCCACATTAAGGTTATGGCGACTTTGTCAGGTCACCACGCGATAGCACGGCACATACGCCGCGCCGCCTGGCAGTTTCATGCGGTGCTGGGCGACGAAGGCCTGGAGCAGGCGATCGAGGGGTTCCATGATGGCGGCGTCGCCGTGGATTTCGTACGGGCCGTGTTCTTCGATCAGGCGGATGCCCTTGTCCTTGACGTTACCGGCCACGATTCCCGAGAACGCCCGGCGCAGATTGGCGGCCAGTTCGTGGGCGGGCAGGTCGCGGCTCAGGCCCAGGCTGGCCATGTTGGCGTGGGTCGGGTCGAACGGGCGCTGGAAGCCCTCGTCGATCTTCAGCAGCCAGTTGAAGTGGAAGGCGTCGTTGCGCTCGCGGCGGAACTGCTTGACCTCCTTGAGCCCCTGGGTCATCTGCCGTGCCACTTCGGCCGGGTCGTCGATGATGATCTGATAGTGCTTCTGCGCCTCCTCACCCAGGGTTGCACCGACAAACGCATGCAACTGATCGAGGTACGGCGCGGCGCTTTTCGGCCCGGTGAGAACCACCGGGAACGGCAGGTCCTGGTTGGCCGGGTGCATCAGGATGCCCAGCAGGTACAGGAACTCTTCCGCCGTACCGGCGCCGCCCGGGAAGATGATGATGCCGTGACCGACACGCACGAAAGCCTCGAGGCGTTTCTCGATGTCCGGCAGGATCACCAGCTCATTGACGATCGGGTTCGGCGCCTCGGCGGCGATGATGCCCGGTTCCGTCAGGCCCAGGTAGCGACCGCCATGGATACGCTGCTTGGCATGGGCAATGGTGGCGCCTTTCATCGGGCCTTTCATCACGCCAGGGCCGCAACCGGTGCAGATGTCCAGGCTGCGCAGGCCCAGTTCGTGGCCGACCTTCTTGGTGTATTTGTATTCTTCGGTGTTGATCGAGTGACCGCCCCAGCACACGACGATTTTCGGCTCCACGCCTGGACGCAAGGTGCGGGCGTTGCGCAGCAGATGGAACACGTAGTCGCTGATGCCCTGGGACGAGCTGAGGTCGATGCGCTGGCTGTCCAGCTCGTTCTCGGTGTAGACGATGTCGCGCAGGGCGCTGAACAGCATTTCCCGGGTGCTGGCGATCATTTCGCCGTCGACGAACGCATCGGCCGGCGCGTTCAGCAGCTCCAGGCGCACGCCCCGGTCCTGCTGGTGAATACGGATCTCGAAGTCCTTGTAGGCTTCCAGGATGGTCTTGGCGTTATCAACATGGGCGCCGGTGTTGAGGATGGCCAGGGCGCACTGGCGGAAGAGGGTATAGATACTGCCGGAACCGGCTTCGCTCAGTTGCTGGACTTCGCGCTGGGACAAGGTCTCCAGGCTGCCCTTGGGGCTTACCGAGGCGTTGATTACATGTCTTTGAGTCATTCAGCTTTCCTTGGAAACGATGCCATGCACACAACGACGGCATCTTGAAAAAAACGTCCACGCAGAAAGATCGCACGATCCTTGCGCTATCGCCATGGACTTTGATCCGGACCCGGCGAGTCGGTTGCGCTACAAAATGAGCTCCAGCATAGCTAAATCGACCGGGCAGGCGATAATGCGTGACTCTTTTGATGCCGTACAAGGAAATTGCACCGCGATGTTCGAGATCAAACCGTGGGATGGCGACACCTATCGCAAGCAGACTCGCCGCAGCACCCTGATCATCGCGGTGGTGTTCCTGGCTCTGGCGATGCTGCTGTCCAGCCTGGCCGTGATGCTGCTGGGCACGCCCGGAGGCGATAACTTTCGTTTCAACCTCGGCGGGGTGATTGTCGCGGTGCTGACGATGGCTGCGCTGATGCGCCTGTATTTCTGGTCGCAGCCGTGGATGGCCGCCGCCGTGTACGGTTGGCGGCTCAAGCGCAGCCTGATGAAAATCACCAACGTGATGCACCAGGTGACCGCCGGGGTGCAGGCCCAGGACCCCACCGCCATGAAACTGCTGCGCTTCTATCACCTGGGGCTGGCCCAGATGCATCAGCTGGACGCCAACTCCAGCGCCCAGGGCTCCCTGGCGCGAGAGGCCGACGCGCACCTGGCGAAGATGCAGGCGCTGGGCCTGGACACCGAACAATCGCGCCTGGACCCGAGCTGGATCGAGACGGTGAAGCAGGCCTATCGCGCGGGTTGATCGGTCAGAGGGTGCCGATGCGGTCGAGCTCAGCTTTCAGGGCCTGGGCATCGAGCTGGTCGAAGGGCAAGGCGAAAAAGGCCCGGCAGCGGGTTTCGATACGATCCAGGGTGGCATGGAAGGCTTGGCCGATCTGATCGTCGTTGCCTCTGACGGTCGATGGATCGACCAGGCCCCAGTGGGCCTTGATGGCCGGACCGAAGTACACCGGGCAAGCATCGCGGGCGGCGCTGTCGCACACGGTGATGACGATGTCCGGCGGGCTGCCCTCGAACGCGTCGTTACCCTTGCTGCGCAAGCCTTGGACGCTGATGCCGGCCTCTTGCAAGGTGCTCAGGCTGCGCGGCAGCACGTGGCCCTTGGGGAAACTGCCGGCGCTGACGGCCTCGAACCCGGCCGGGGCCAGATGGTTGAACATCGCTTCGCTGAGAATGCTGCGGCAACTATTGGCTGTGCACATGAAGAGGACTTTCATCGATCGGCTCCGAAAAGCGCAAGGGTGGGCTGCGCCGGAGTATATGCGGACAATCGAATATATGGAATTTCGTATTTGTGGCGAGGAGAAGAGCGGATAGCGCCGGGGCGCAGTACGTCTGCGCCCCAACGATTTGGGTGGTTACGATTTTCTGCCGCCGCCTTGGCTGCGTTCGCTACCTTTGTTACCGGCTCCAGTGCCTTTTTGCCGATCGTTGGCAACGTTGCCGCCCGACGCTTGTCCGCCTTTCTTGCCGGCTTCCGATGCTTTTTCACGATCATTGGCGAAGTTGCCTGGGTTTTTGTTTCCGCTACTGGCCATTTCGAGAATCCTCATTTTGGTTGAGCGAGCAACGTGCCTCGCATTAGTTGGGAAAGAAAATGGCTGAGGGAAGTTTAAAAAAAACCGCTTGCTGGCGACGAATGGTCAGCCCTCAGTCTTCACTTCTAATCCTCGCCACCGCTGACTTTCCAATGCTTGGCATCCGTGGGGAAAATCACTTGCTCGACCCGATGGGCAATGCCGAAAGCCAGGGAGTTTTCCGCCGGGATCACCCGCTCTTCGGCGCACAGGCATTTGAAGATATCCAACTGCGTCGCCGCGCCAGCGGTTTCCTTGACGTAGATTTCCACGTAGCGCGCCACGTCGTTGTCCAGGCTGGACAGGTACTCGCGCAAGCGTGAGTGGTCCACGGATTTCTGGCCGAAATACCAGTTCATCGGATGAATCAGGAACCGCGAATGCGGGGTGGTGGTGCGGTCGCTGGCGGCCAGGTACATGACGATGCCCATCGACTCGATGTTGCCGGCGTTCACCGCACGTACCGGTACCGGAAGGGACTTTATGAAGGTGTAGAGGGTGAAACCGAAGTTGGTACTGCCACCGACTGTGGAGAGATTGAGCATCAACGAGTCGGCGCCTTTCTCAATGGCCTCCAGGCAGTTATCGCGAAAGCGTTCGGTGGTTCCCTGATCGATCTGGCAATGAAAATGGACAATGTGTTCGGACATCTGAAACTCCTGTCGACTTCACCCTTTGAAGTGCCTGCGGATCGGCTGTGCCGTACAGTTGGGAGTCCAGCGGTCTGCGGATGTTCCTCATCCGTGGCTGGCTGCTGGTGGAGCGCATCAAGCCGGCTGCTGCTGTTCGCATTTCTGGGCGGCTTGCGTCATGCGCTGCAGAAATAGCGTCAGCCCGGCTTCTTCTTCGCTGAGGCCTTTACGTGCCCGGGGTTTGGGCAACTGGGTCAGGGCACCGAGCAGGAAACCCTCCACCACCGCAGGATGAATGTAGCACTTGCGACAGACGGTCGGCGTGTTGCCCAGCTGTCTGGCGACTTGCCTGACCATCTCGGCGACGTGTCTTTTGGCCTCGCTTTCGGTTTCCCAACTCAGCGTCCGCAACCCGGCCAGAGCGGCTGCGCTGCCGGCCCAGGTGCGGTAGTCCTTGGCGGTGAAGTCAGCGCCAGTGAGGGTCTTGAGGTAGGCGTTGATGTCCGAAGAACTGATGGCGTGGCGCTCGCCGTGTTCGTCCAGGTACTGGAACAGGTTCTGCCCGGGGATCTCCTGGCAGCGCTTGATGATCCGCGCCAGGCGCCGGTCCTTCACGGTGATCTGGTGCTCGATGCCGCTCTTGCCACGGAACTGGAAGGCGATGGCGCTGCCGTTGATCTCGACATGTTTGTCGCGCAGGGTCGTCAGGCCGTAGGAGCGATTGTCCCGGGCGTATTGGCTGTTGCCGACGCGGATCAGGGTCACGTCCAGCAGGGTGATGACCGTGGCCATGACTTTGTCGCGGCTGAACCCCGGCGTGGCGAGGATTTCCTCCAGGCGTTTGCGCAGGCGCGGCAGGGCCCGTCCGAATTCCAGCATGCGCGAGTACTTGTCCGCATCACGGACCTCACGCCAGCGCGCATGGTAACGGTACTGCTTGCGCCCGCGGGCATCGCGCCCGGTGGCCTGGAGATGGCCGCGCGGGTCGGTGCAGATCCAGACATCGGTGTAGGCCGGCGGCACCGCCAGGGCATTGATGCGCTGGATCTCGGCCGCGTCGGTGATGCGCTGGCCCTGCGGGTCGAAATAACAGAATTTGCCCCGCTGCTTTTTACGGGTGATGCCCGGGGCCGTGTCATCGACATAATGCAGGTCGGCCGGCAGTGCATCCGGCGGCAGGGTATCGGGCATGAAAAGAGTCCTTGGCAGCGAATCCGGTGGCCTGTGAATTCATTGACCGCAGGCTGTTGCCGTCGTGCCAAGATTCTAAGGTTGCCGCAAAACCTGTGGGAGCAAACCAGCAGGAGTAAACCAGCAGGAGCAAACCTGTGGGAGCAAGGCTTGCCCGCGATAGCATCGCCTCGGTCTATCAGCTACACCGAGGTGCTTGCATCGCGGGCAAGCCTTGCTCCCACAAGCTCCCACAGTGTGATCCGCTGGTTTCGGACCCTACGCCAACACCGCCACCGCCTTGATCTGCGCCCACAACACCTGCCCTGGATGCAATTTCAGCTGATCGCGCGAATAGCGGGTGATACGCGCCAGCAGCGGGGTGCCGGCGGCTTCCAGGCGGATCAGCACGTGGGCGGCGTTGTCGGCGGCCTGTTCGCTGACCACGGTGACTGGCAGGCGATTGAGGATGCTGGTCTGGGCATCGTTCGCCAGGCTGAGGCTGACGTCCCGGGCCTGGACCTTGAAGCGCAGCGGCTGGCCGAGGGCCAGTGAGGTGTGGGCCACGCGTACGTTCAGTTGGCTGTCGGGCAGATTCAGGGTCAGCAATTGATAAGCCGGGTCGTACCCGCTGACCTTGCCCTCGATCACCACGCCTGCATCATCCCCCAGGGCCAATGGCAGGTCGAGCCGGGCCAGGGTTTCGCCGATCGGCCCACTGGCCAGCGCGCGACCGCCGTCGAGCAGCACGATGTGATCGGCCAGGCGCGCCACTTCATCCTGGGAATGGCTGACATACAGCACCGGGATGTCCAGCTCATCGTGGAGCCGTTGCAGGTACGGCAGGATTTCGTTTTTGCGTCGGCTATCGAGGGCCGCCAGCGGCTCATCCATCAACAGCAGTTGCGGGCTGGTGAGTAAGGCGCGGGCGATGCCCACCCGCTGGCGCTCGCCGCCGGACAGGTTGTGCGGCTGCCGATCGAGCAAGTGCCCGATGCCCAGCAGTTCGGTCGCCTGTTGCATGTCCACCCGCCGTTGTGCCGGCGCGATGCGCTTGAGGCCGAACGCCAGGTTGGCCCGCACCGACAAATGGGCGAACAGGCTCGCCTCCTGGAACACATACCCCACCGACCGTTTATGGGGCGGCAAAAACACAGCGTGCTCAGTGTCTTGCCAGACTTGGCCGTTGACCTCGATAAAACCCCGGGCCGGCCGCTCCAACCCGGCGATGCAACGCAGGCAGGTGGTTTTGCCGGAACCGGACGGCCCATACAGGGCGGTCACGCCACGGCCGGGCAGTTGCACATCCAGGTCCAGGGAAAAAGCCCCGTGGTCGAGCTGCAAACGCGCGTGAATCATCGATCAGCTCCAACCGGCACGGGTTCGGCGGCTGGAGTACAGCGCCAGCAGCACCAGGAATGAAAACACCAGCATCGCCGCGGCCAGCCAGTGGGCCTGGGCGTATTCCAAGGCTTCGACATGGTCGTAGATCTGCACTGACACCACCCGGGTTTTCTCCGGGATGTTGCCGCCGATCATCAGCACCACGCCGAATTCGCCGACGGTGTGGGCAAAGCCGAGAATCGCCGCAGTGATGAAGCCGGGGCGGGCCAGGGGCAGGATGACGCTGAAAAACGTATCCCAGGGCCCGGCCCGCAGGGTGGCGGCGACTTCCAGCGGGCGACTGCCGATGGCGGCAAAGGCGTTCTGCAACGGCTGCACCACAAACGGCATGGAATAGATCACCGAGCCGATTACCAACCCGGTGAAGCTGAAGGTGAGGGTGCCCAACCCGAGGGCCTGGGTGAACTGGCCGATCCAGCCGTTCGGCCCCAACGCCAGCAACAGGTAGAAGCCGATCACCGTGGGCGGCAGCACCAACGGCAACGCGACCACCGCACCCACCGGCCCGCGCAGCCAGGAGCGGGTGCGCGACAGCCACAACGCGATGGGAGTGCCGATGAGCAACAGGATCACCGTGGTCAATGACGCCAGTTTCAGGGTCAGCCAGATGGCGGCGTAGTCGGCGCTGGTCAGGGGCATTTAGCGTTGGTAACCGTAGGTTTGGATGATGGCGACGGCTTTCGGGCTCTTGAGGTAATCCACCAGGGCCACGGCAGCGGGGTTGTCCCGGCCCTTGTTGAGGATCACCGCGTCCTGTTTGATCGGGTCGTGCAGTTCGGCCGGGACGATCCATGCCGAGCCGCCCGTCACTTTGCCGTCCTTGTACACCTGGGACAAGGCGACGAAACCGAGTTCGGCGTTACCGGTGGAGACGAATTGATAGGCCTGGGTGATGTTCTGGCCTTCGACGAGTTTGCTTTTCACCTGCGCGGTCAAGCCGAGCTTGTCCAGCACCTGGGTCGCGGCCAGGCCGTAGGGTGCGGCTTTCGGGTTGGCGATGGACAGGTGCTGGAAGTCGTTGTGCTTGAGCACCTGGCCCTGGCTGTCGACATAACCGTCCTTGGCCGACCACAGCGCCAGGGTGCCGACCGCGTAGGTGAAGCGCGAGCCCTTGACGGCGTCGCCTTCGCTTTCGAGCTTGGCCGGGGTGGTGTCGTCGGCGGCGAGGAAGACTTCGAATGGCGCGCCGTTCTTGATCTGGGTGTAGAACTGCCCGGTGGCCCCGTAAGCCGCCACCAGCTTGTGCCCGGTGTCTTTTTCGAAATCGGCGGCGATGGCCTGGATCGGCGCGGTGAAATTGGAAGCGACTGCCACCTGCACCTCAGCGGCCTGGGCGGCGCCAATGGCAAAGAACGTGGTCAGCAGCAACGGCGCGAAGCGGGTGAGAGGCATGGGTGAGGCTCCGTGGGGTCAGGTTCGCTATATACAGGAATATATAGCGAATGACCGACAAACGGAACGCGGCATTTCGCCCGGGGAGTGAGGTGCAAGGGTGTGGGAGCCAAGCTTGCTCGCGAAGACGGTGGGTCAGCTTGCATCCATTTTGAATGTGCTACCGCCATCGCGAGCAAGCTCGGCTCCCACAGGTCCGGTGGTGTGCCTGAATGTGTCGGTTGCCCCCAATCCCCTGTGGGAGCCAAGCTTGCTCGCGAAGACGGTGGGTCAGCTTGCATCCATTTTGAATGTGCTACCGCCATCGCGAGCAAGCTCGGCTCCCACAGGTCCGGTGGTGTACACGGATGTGCCGGTTGCCCCCAACCCCCTGTGGGAGCGAGCCTGCTCGCGAAGACGGTGGGTCAGCTTGCATCCATTTTGAATGTGCTACCGCCATCGCGAGCAAGCTCGGCTCCCACAGGTCCGGTGGTGTACCCGGATGTGCCGGTTGTCCCCCAATCCCCTGTGGGAGCGAGCCTGCTCGCGAAGACGGTGGGTCAGCTAGCATCCATTTTGAATGCGCTACCGCCATCGCGAGCAAGCTCGGCTCCCACAGGTCCGGTGGTGTACACGGATGTGCCGGTTGCCCCCAATCCCCTGTGGGAGCCAAGCTTGCTCGCGAAGACGGTGGGTCAGCTAGCATCCATTTTGAATGTGCTACCGCCATCGCGAGCAAGCTCGGCTCCCACAGGTCCGGTGGTGTACCCGGATGTGCCGGTTGTCCCCCAATCCCCTGTGGGAGCGAGCTTGCTCGCGATGGCGTTCGATCAGGCATCCGCCCTGTGGAGCCGGGCCAACGCCTCCTCGGCCAGCCGCCGAGTCAGCTCGGCCGTCGACAGCTCGCGGCCCAGAGGGAAGGCCTGGCCGGCCCAGAGGTTGCTGAAGTCTGCTTCGCCCTTGGCGCGCAATGGCATCAACGCGCCGCCCGCCAAGGGAAAAGCCGGGGCCAGTGGGCTCATCGGGCCCACTTCGCGCATCACCCGGTTGACGATGCCTCGGGCCGGGCGACCAGTGAACAGGTTGGTAACAGCCGTCTGGCTTTCCTTGGCCGTGCGCAACGCCCGGTGATGCGACGCGCTGATCTTCGCCTCGGGGGTGAACAGGTAGGCGCTGCCCAGTTGCACCGCCGAGGCACCCAGGGCGAATGCCGCGACGATTCCCCGCGCATCGCCAATGCCGCCGGCAGCGATCACCGGCACCTTCACTGCATCCACCACCTGCGGCAGCAAGGCAAACAGCCCGACTTGGGTGTTGAGGTCGTCGCTGAGGAACATCCCGCGATGACCACCGGCTTCGTAACCCATGGCAATGATCGCGTCGCAACCATGCTGTTCAAGCCAGATGGCTTCCTCGACGGTGGTGGCCGAGGAAAGGATTTTCGCGCCAGTGGCCTTCACCCGATCCAGCAAGGATTTTTCCGGCAGGCCGAAATGGAAACTGACCACTTTGGGACGCATCTCTTCCAGCACCCGGCAGGCGGCATCGTCGAACGGCGTGCGGTTGGACACCGGGGTCGGCGCGTCGAAGTCGACGCCCAGTTCCTGGTAATACGGCTTGAGCCGTTGCTTCCAGGCCGCGGCCTGCTGTTCGTCGAAGGCCGGCGGCTGGTGACAGAAAAAATTCACATTGAACGGTTTGTCGGTCTGCTCGCCGATGGTCGTCAGCGCCTGGCGCAGTTGTTCGACATCGAGCATCGCCGCCGGCATCGAACCCAGCCCGCCGGCATTGCACGTCGCGACCACCATGGCCGGCCCGGTCACCCCGGCCAGTGGCCCCTGGATGATGGGCAGCTCGATACCGAGCAGGTCAAGAATGCGAGTGTCTGGCCACTGGCTCATGTGCGGGTCTCCGACGGCAGAAGGAAACAGCGGTTTTAGCAGGTGTGGGCCGGCGAGGGCCAGTCGAGTTTTTCAATCGAGCGTTGCAACTTGATCCCGACGGCGGGAGGGTTACCATGCGGGCTTCATACATCAAGGAGCCCAACCCATGGACGTGAAACTCAAGACCGTCGAGCCCTTCACCGTGGCCGGTTTGCAGGTGCGCACCCGCAACACCGACGAGCAGCAGCCCGACACCGCTCGGATCGGCCCGATGTGGCAGCAGTTCTTCAATGAAGGGCTGTTCGACACGATTCCGGCCCGGCAGTCGGAGTCGTTCGTCTACGGGGTGTATTCCAATTACGAGTCCGATGCCACTGGCCACTTCGATGTGACGGCCGGGGTGCAAGTGGATGCGACCAGCGCAGGCTACCCCGCCGTGGACATCGAGGGCGGGGATTACCTGATGTTTGCGGCCAAGGGGCCGATGCCCGACTGCGTGATCCAGACCTGGGGCCTGATCTGGGCGTACTTCGCGGATAATCCGCAGACGCTGCGCCGCTTTACCACCGATTTCGAGGTCTACAGCGGCCCCGATTCGGTGGCGATCTACATCGGCATTCAATCCCCGGACGAGCGCTCCAGCGCCAGCAACTGACGCTTGCGCTCCACACCCCAGCGATAGCCCGACAGGTTGCCGTCGCTGCGTACCACCCGGTGGCAAGGGATCGCCACCGCCAGGCTGTTGGCGCCGCAGGCCTGGGCCACGGCGCGCACGGCCTTGGGCATGCCAATGCGCTGGGCGATCTCGGCGTAGCTGGCGGTGCTGCCTGCGGGAATGTCCCGCAAGGCCTGCCAGACCCGCTCCTGGAAGGCGGTGCCGCGCAGGTCCAGGGGCAGGTCCAGGCCCAGGGCCGGTGCTTCGATGAAGCCAACCACCTGGGCGATCAACTGCTCGAACTCGCGGTCGGCGCCGATCAGGTTGGCCCGGCGGAACTTGTCTTGCAGGTCCCGCACCAACGCGTCCGGGTCGTCCCCCAGCAGGATCGCGCACACGCCACGCTCGCTTTGCGCCACCAGGATCGCCCCGAGGGAGCATTGGCCGACGGCGAAACGGATGTCGGTGTTCTGCCCGGCGGCGCGATAGTCGGCGGGTTTCATGCCCAACACCTTGTCGGCTGCCTCATAAAAGCGGCTGTTGGAGTTGAAGCCGGCGTCGTACAGCGCCTCGGTGATCGTGCCGCCATCGGCCAGGCGTTCGCGTACCTTGCGTGAGCGGTGGGCGGCGGCATAACCCTTGGGGGTCAGGCCAGTGACTGCCTTGAAGACCCGATGAAAATGAAAGGGACTCAAGCCCGCGCGCTCTGCCAGTTCATTCAGGCCAGGCAGTTCCTCGGCCGCCTCGATCTGCCGGCAGGCGGCGGCAACCCGTGCCGCTTGTTGGGCGGCGATCTGGGTCTGGTCCCGAGCCACGCGCTTGCTGGGCCGGTAACCGGCGGCCTGGGCCTGTTCCGGCGTGTCGAAGAACTCGATGTTGCGCGGGTTGGGCAGGCGCGACAGGCTGCTTGGGTGGCAATAGATGCCGGTGGTTTTCACGCCATAGACGAAGGTGCCGTCGGCGCGTGGATCCCGGGCGAGCACGGCGGCCCAGCGAGGATCCAGTTCAGGGGCGAGATTGTTCGAAGTGCTGTTCATGGTCGTTATGTCCATTGGCCCGTTTTGCCTACAGTAGCGAGCCATTCCAGTGGCGACACTCCGGGTCTTGCGGTTGAATTCTGCACCTTCACCCGGCGGTGCGAAACGTCAGGTTGATCCGCTGGGTACCCAGGCGCGGGTGCTGGCCTTCCTTGAGCGGCAACACGCCGTGGTAGCGCAACCGGTCCACGCCGCCCCAGACCACGATGTCGCCATGGAACAACGGGATGCGCAGGCTTTTGTCACTGCGCTCGAAGCCGCCGAACTGGAACACCGCCGGCAAGCCCAGGGACATCGAGACGATGGGGGCGGCGAGGGAGCGTTCGTTCTTGTCCTGGTGCAGCGACATCCGCGCGCCGGGCACGTAGCGGTTGATCAGGCAGGCGTCGGGTTCGAAATGCTCGAAGTGCGCCTGCCGGGCGGCGGCCTGGGCCAGTTCGCGAAACACCGCCGGCATGTCGGGCCAGGGGTGGCCGGTCTGCGGATCGTGGGCGGTGTAGCGATAGCCGCTGCGGTCGGTGGTCCAGCCCAGCGCACCGCAACTGCTCAAGGCCACCGACATGGTAAAGCCACCGGGCGTGACCATCTGCCGGAAAGGCGCCGCCTGCAAGACGCTTTCCAGCGCCGGCAGCAAGCGCTCGAGCCAGGGCAGGGCGAACCCGCGCAGCACGAACGCTTGCTGGCCGATCTGCTCGACCTGGCCAGGCGTGGTGGGCGCCTGGTCGGCGAACAGGTCCAATGTGAGCGGTGTGTCATTACTGCGCATCATGAAAAATGATTCCCAAGGTGTGCCGCCTGCCGCTGTGCACGCAGCTGACGCCATGGCGCATGTTCACCCGATAATAACCGCGAACGCCTTTGACGGGCCGCTGGTGCACGGCAAACACCACGGCATCGCCCTGTTTCAGATCGATGACCTGGGGCCGCGATTGCATGCGCGGGCGCTGTTCGGTGAGGACAAACTCGCCGCCGGTAAAATCCCGACCCGGTTCCGACAGCAGGATCGCCACCTGCAGTGGGAACACCTGCTCGCCGTACAGATCCTGGTGCAGACAGTTGTAGTCCTGCGGACCGTATTGCAGCAACAACGGCGTAGGCCGCGATTGCCCGGCGGCGTGACAGCGCCGGATGAAGTCAGGGTGTTCGTGGGGGTAGCGCACTTCAATACCCATGTGTTCATTCCAGCGGTTCGCCAGCGGTACCAACGCTGGATACAACGACTGGCGCAACTGCTGGATGAGGTCGGGCAGCGGATAGCGAAAATACTGATACTCGCCGCGCCCGAATCCATGGCGGGCCATGATCACCCGCGAACGAAAAAGCCCGGGTTCGGCGTACAGACCACTCAGCAGCCGGCATTGTGTTGTCGGTAGCAGGTTGCGAATGATTGCACAGCCGTCCTGGTCGAGGCTGTTCTCCAGGGCTGGCCAGTCCAGGTCGTGTATGCATTGGATTAGCGAGGGTAGGGACATGATGACAATCCTTGGTAGAAAGGACTGGTCAGTCTGGGGAGTGCTTTGACGGCTGACACTCCGGATCTTGCGGTGTGTCAACGGCCGAGCGCTCACCTACCCTGAGCTGACACACCCGTCACCCTGTGGCGAGAGGATTATCTGTGGGAGCAAGGCTTGCCCGCGATGAAGGCAACGCGTTCTGTCGGGGTGAACGAGGCGCCTGCATCGCGGGCAAGCCTTGCTCCCACAATGGGGATAACCCTCCCACAAAAACAGTCGGATGAGTTGTTACAGCGCTTTGCTGACCTTGACGTCGCTGATCACGTCGTCGGTCTGGCCATGCAGCTTTTGCAATGCGGCCCTGGCTTCTTCCTCGGTCCCGGTTTCCAGTTGCGCGAATTCGAAGCGGCGTTCGTCGTTGAGCTTGTACTTGATGACGTATTTGGTCGTCTGGGACACGGTTTTGCCTGTCTTGAAAGTGGGCGAGGCTCAGCTCAGTTTCGAGCTGGAACGCCGGATGATTTTGATCTTGTGGGTCAGGGTCGGTTTGCGCGTGACGCTGATTGCACGGCGGTTGACGGTGTCGATGGTGATGTTCCAGAAACCGGTGCTAGGGGCAGTGATCCGGGCCGGGAAGGTGTCGAACGCGCCGCCGTGATACGTGTGCCGGCCGCCGTTCTTGAAGCTACGGAAGTTGGCGTCGTTCATCAAACGGATGTTGCACATTTGGGAGCATTCGATGACGACAATGTCGTCTTCGTTCAGGTGCTCGCGCTGGTGGATGAATTTCATGGGCGCCTCCAGAAGGGCTTTTTCTACAAAATCAAAACGATAGCAAGGGGCAATGATGCGCAGTTTATCAGCCCCGAGTGTTAATATCCGGCCCGCGCTCCAGGCTTTGTTCATTTATTGCAGGTTGCGGGAAAAATAAAGCGGTGCGGCACCGGAGAAAAACGGCGTCTGCACTGTCGGAGGATCTTTATCGGAGGAATCATATGAAGCGCAGCGTGTGGGTGTTGGCATTGGCCATGAGTGGATGTGCATCGGTATCGGACATCAACCAGACGCCCCCCACCATGAGCGTCATCTCCGGAAAGAAACCTCACGAATATGCCAAGTGTGTTTCCGACAAACTGGCCAAAAGCCGTGGTCCGCTGCAAGTGGAGCCACACAAGAATGGCGTCCGATTGATCGTCCCGGGCAAACTGTCGACCCTGCCGGCGGCGGTGTTCGACATTGACGAACGCTCCAGTGGCAGCAGCATCAAGCTGCACGAAAGCATGTCCAATGTACCGGTGCGTCCGGGCGACGTGCAGGATGCGGCCAACGCCTGCATTTCCGGCTGATCGCATTGCGCGCCTGACGAGCGGACCGGGCATCGGATAAACTACTGCCCTCGACAAAAAATGCCGCCACGGTTCACGTTGGCGGCATTGTCATTCATGGAGTCAGTCGATGAAACGCGAGCAGGTGCGCGAGCGCCATGCAGAAGGTCTTATCTGTGCCACCCACGTGATTCAGAACCCGGCGAGCCCGGGCGAATGGATCGTGTTCTTCAAGAAAAGCGCCGGACGCAGTTTTTTCCTGGTGGATGACCAGGACGAAGTCGAGTCCTTTGCCCGTCTCGACGAACTGATCGAAACCCTGCGCGGGCTGGGCATCAAGTTTGCCGAGATTCACATTTGATTACTTGCAGACCACCACGACACTGCGGCTGGTGAAGTTGCCGACGTCGACGCCCAGGGTCTTCTCGCTTTCCTTGGCCTGGGGCGTGCCGTCGGTACCGACGATGCGGTAGCCGGTGCCGGCACAGGACGCATCGGCCTTTTCGTAGCACGTCGCCCAGGAGTTGGCCTCACCCGAGCAGTCGATGGCCAGGCCTTGTTCGCCGTTGTCCAGGTAGGTTTTTTCGGCTGAGGCACAGCCCGCCAGGGCCAGGACTGCAAACAGTGCCAGAAGTGTCTTCATGGGGTCGTCATCAAGGAGGGAAGGGCAAGCGCGAGATTATAGCGAATGGCCACTCCGGTACAGCTAAACAAGCCTCGTTCAATGCCCGCGTGGCATTTTTACGAGGCTCGTCTGGTTACTTCTTGCGGCGGGGGCTGCGGGCGGGGGCGGTGTCGCGTTCTTTCACTGCGGGGGCAGCGCGCTCATCCTGGAATACCGCGGCCACTTCCACCGCCATGGCCTTGCTGGGCAAGGGACCGGCGACCTGCTCGCCGTGGTAGTTGATAATCCACCACTGGCCGTCCTTGCCCTGGCTGACCGAATAACCGTTTGCGTTTCTTGTTGCCGACATCTAGCTGCCTCATTGGCGTGATCAAGGGCACCATGATACGTCAAATGCTCGCAAACAGCGCTCACTGGCGTACAGTGGGTCCGCTGGAGCCATCGAAACGAAAGGCGATTGAACTATCCGCCGTTTTTTATTTCTCTATGATGGCACCGGTTGGCCAGCGCGGGCATTGTAAGGTGCCTGTTGCCTGATTAGACTGCGCCGAAACTCGTACACACCGCCTTTTCAAGGACTTATATGATCAAGAAATGCTTGTTCCCAGCAGCCGGTTACGGTACTCGCTTCCTGCCAGCGACTAAAGCCATGCCCAAAGAAATGCTGCCGGTGGTGAACAAGCCACTGATCCAGTACGGCGTCGAAGAAGCCCTCGATGCGGGCCTGACGGAAATCTCCATCGTCACCGGTCGCGGCAAACGCGCCCTGGAAGACCATTTCGACATCAGCTACGAGCTGGAAAACCAGATCAAGGGCACCGACAAGGAAAAATACCTGGTCGGTATCCGCAAACTGCTGGATGAGTGCTCGTTCTCCTACACTCGCCAGACCGAAATGAAAGGCCTGGGCCATGCGATCCTGACCGGCCGCCCACTGATCGGTGACGAACCGTTCGCCGTGGTCCTGGCGGATGACCTGTGCGTCAACCTCGAAGGCGACGGCGTATTGACCCAGATGGTCAAGCTGTACAAGCAGTTCCGCTGCTCCATCGTGGCGATCCAGGAAGTCGATCCGCAGGAAACCAACAAGTACGGCGTGATTGCCGGCGAAATGATCCGCGACGACATCTACCGCGTCCACAGCATGGTTGAAAAACCAAAACCTGAAGACGCACCGTCGAACCTGGCGATCATCGGTCGCTACATCCTGACCCCAGATATCTTCGACCTGATCGAACAGACCGAGCCAGGCAAGGGCGGCGAGATCCAGATCACCGACGCCCTGATGAAACAGGCCCAGAACGGCTGCGTCATGGCCTACAAGTTCAAGGGCAAGCGTTTCGACTGCGGTGGCGCCGAAGGCTACATCGACGCGACCAACTTCTGCTTCGAGAACTTCTACAAGACGGGCAAGGCTTACTGATAGCCTGCGCCACGCCTTGAAAAAAACGCCCCGACTGGTTCGGGGCGTTTTTTTTGGCTTGGGGAAAAGTCTCTCGCCAATCATCAATCACACAAACAAAACCCTGTGGGATATGAAAAATCCTGAGACCACCCCAAAACAACTGTGGGAGCGAGCTTGCTCGCGATAGCGGTGGGCCAGCCTACACCCATGTTGAATGTGCCGCCGCCATCGCGAGCAAGCTCGCTCCCACATGGATCGGCGTAACTTGAGCGGCCCAACTGGCTTTTCCATTTTCCGCCCCCATAACCATCGCAACGCTGCCTCAGGTGAAAACAGCAGGTATGCTGATGACCTGCCGAAGGAGATAGAAAATGGCCTACGATTTTGACTTGTATGTGGTTGGCGCCGGTTCCGGTGGTGTGCGGGCTGCGCGGTTTGCCGCCGGTTTCGGGGCCAAGGTGGCCGTGGCGGAGAGCCGTTACCTGGGCGGGACCTGCGTGAACGTGGGCTGCGTGCCGAAAAAACTGCTGGTCTACGGCGCGCACTACGCCGAGGACTTCGAACAGGCGTCGGCCTATGGCTGGACGGCGGGCGAGGCGAGTTTCGACTGGGCCACGTTGATCGCCAACAAGGACCGGGAAATCAATCGCCTCAACGGCATCTACCGCAACCTGCTGGTCAACAGCGGCGTCGTGCTGCACGAAGGTCACGCCAGGCTGACCGGGCCCAATGAGGTCGAGATCAACGGCCAGCGCTACACCGCCAGGCACATCCTGATCGCCACGGGCGGTTGGCCGGTGATCCCGGACATTCCGGGGCGCGAGCACGCCATCAGCTCCAACGAGGCGTTCTTTCTCAAGGAACTGCCCAAGCGTGTGATTGTGGTGGGCGGTGGCTACATTGCGGTGGAGTTCGCCGGGATCTTCCACGGCATGGGTGCGCAGACGTCCTTGCTCTATCGCGGTGAGCTGTTCCTGCGCGGCTTTGACGGTGCGGTGCGCAAGCACCTGGCAGAAGAGCTGACCCGCCGTGGCCTGGACCTGCAGTTCAACGCAGACATCAAGTCCATCGAAAAGCTGGACGATGGCAGCCTCAGGGTCGAGCTCAAGGACGGCAAGACGTTGCTCACCGATTGCGTGTTCTACGCCACCGGCCGGCGGCCGATGCTCGACAACCTGGGCCTTGAAACCACCGGTGTCACGCTGGATGAGAAGGGCTTTGTCCAGGTCAACGAAAAATACGAGACCGCTGAACCGTCGATCCTGGCCATTGGCGACGTGATCGGTCGCGTCCAGCTCACCCCCGTTGCCCTGGCCGAAGGCATGGCGGTGGCGCGGCGTCTGTTCAAGCCCGAGCAGTATCGATTGGTGGATTACCGGATGATTCCCACCGCCGTGTTCAGCTTGCCGAACATCGGCACAGTTGGCCTGACCGAAGAGCAGGCCAGGGAGGAGGGGCATGAGGTAGAGATTTTCGAAAGCCGCTTCCGGCCGATGAAGCTGAGCCTGACCGAATGCCAGGAACGCACCCTGATGAAACTGGTGGTGGATGCCCGGACCGACAAGGTGTTGGGATGCCACATGGTCGGGCCGGACGCCGGTGAAATCGTCCAAGGGCTGGCCATCGCACTCAAGGCCGGCGCCACCAAGCGCGACTTCGACGAAACCATCGGCGTGCACCCGACGGCTGCCGAAGAATTCGTGACGATGCGTACGCCCGTCGCCTCCTGACCACCCGACGAACATATGGCGAGCGAGCCGGCTCGCCATATTAAGTTTTCTTCTATCTATTTAGCTGCTGATAGCCAAAACCAATCATTCGCATCAGGTTTGCCAATGAGCCAGCCTGGGGATGAGTGGTTAAGATCCTCTCCATCAACTTTCAACCCTGACGGAGAAACATCGATGCCTATCATCAACAGCCAAGTTAAACCGTTCAACGCTACCGCTTTCAAAAACGGCGAATTCGTCGAAGTATCGGACGCCAACCTGAAAGGCAAATGGTCTGTCGTGTTCTTCTACCCGGCTGACTTCACCTTCGTTTGCCCAACCGAGCTGGAAGACCTGGCCGACAACTACGCCGAGTTCCAGAAGCTGGGCGTCGAGATCTACAGCGTTTCCACCGACACTCACTTTGCCCACGCTGCCTGGCACAACACTTCGCCAGCCATCGGCAAGATCCAGTACACCATGATCGGCGACCCGACCCACGTCATCTCGCGCAACTTCGACGTGCTGATCGAAGAAGTCGGCCTGGCTGACCGCGGTACTTTCGTGATCAACCCTGAAGGCCAGATCAAGATCGTTGAAATCAACGACGGCGGTGTAGGCCGTGACGCTTCCGAGCTGCTGCGCAAGATCAAGGCCGCTCAATACGTTGCTGCTCACCCGGGCGAAGTCTGCCCAGCCAAGTGGAAAGAAGGCGAGGCCACCCTGGCTCCGTCCCTGGACCTGGTCGGCAAGATCTAAGTCTGTGAGTCATCCGAGGGCGATCCGCTCTTAATCAAGTAAGCCGCTTCGCCCCAAAAAACGCCCGGGCGAGATTCGCTCGGGCGTTGTTTTTTCTGAATTCAAAAAATGGAAATCGCCCGTATGTTGGACGCCAATCTTAAAGCTCAGTTGAAGTCATACCTGGAACGGGTCACCCAGCCGATCGAGATCGTCGCCTCCCTCGACGACGGTGCGAAATCCCAGGAAATGCTCGCGTTACTCCAAGACGTTGCCAGTCTTTCCCATCAGATTACCTTGCTCGACAACGGCAGCGATGCGCGCAAGCCTTCGTTTTCGTTGAATCGCCCGGGAGCCGATATCAGCCTGCGTTTTGCTGGCATTCCCATGGGCCACGAATTCACTTCGCTGGTGTTGGCCTTGCTGCAAGTTGGCGGTCACCCTTCGAAGGCCAGTGTCGACGTCATCGAACAGGTCCGCTCCCTCAAGGGCGAGTTCAACTTCGAGACCTATTTCTCGCTGTCGTGCCAGAACTGCCCGGACGTGGTCCAGGCGCTGAACCTGATGGCCGTACTGAATCCAGATATTCGCCACGTTGCCATCGACGGCGCGCTGTTCCAGGCCGAAGTCGATGAACGCCAGATCATGGCCGTGCCGAGTGTGTACCTCAACGGTGTGAACTTCGGCCAGGGTCGCATGGGCCTGGAAGAGATTCTCGCCAAGATCGACACCAGCGGCATCGAACGCCAGGCCGAGAAAATCAGCGCCAAGGACGCCTTTGATGTGCTGGTAGTCGGCGGTGGCCCGGCCGGTGCTTCGGCGGCGATCTACGCGGCCCGTAAAGGCATCCGCACTGGCGTGGCGGCCGAACGTTTCGGCGGCCAGGTGCTCGACACCATGGCCATCGAGAACTTCATCTCGGTCCAGGAAACCGAAGGGCCGAAACTGGCCGTCGCCCTGGAAGAACACGTCAAGCAGTACGATGTGGACATCATGAACCTGCAACGTGCCGACGCCTTGGTGCCTGGCAAAGACGGCGGGCTGCATGAAATCAAGTTCGCCAGCGGTGCGAGCCTCAAGGCCAAGACCGTGATCCTGGCGACCGGTGCCCGCTGGCGCGAAATGAACGTGCCGGGCGAGCAGCAGTATCGCAACAAGGGCGTGGCGTACTGCCCGCACTGCGACGGTCCGCTGTTCAAGGGCAAGCGCGTGGCGGTGATCGGCGGTGGTAACTCCGGCGTCGAGGCGGCCATCGACCTGGCCGGTATCGTCGCCCACGTCACGTTGCTGGAGTTCGATGTGCAATTGCGTGCCGACGCGGTATTGCAGCGCAAACTGCACAGCCTGCCGAACGTGAAGGTGATTACCAACGCCCAGACCACCGAAGTGACTGGAGACGGTCAGAAGGTCAATGGCTTGCGCTACAAGGACCGTCCGAGCGGTGACGTGCGGGATGTGGAGTTGGAGGGGATCTTCGTGCAGATTGGTCTGTTGCCCAACACCGATTGGCTCAAAGGCACTGTCGAGCTGTCACCGCGGGGTGAGATTATCGTCGATGCCCGGGGTGAAACCTCGATCCCTGGCGTGTTCGCCGCCGGTGACGTGACCACCGTGCCGTACAAGCAGATCGTGATTGCCGTAGGCGAGGGCGCCAAGGCTTCGCTGAGTGCTTTCGACCACCTGATCCGTACCTCTGCGCCGGCCTGAACAACCGATAGCGGAAAAAACAAAACCCCATGAGCCTGGCTCATGGGGTTTTGTTTTGGATCACGCATCCCCCTGTGGGAGCGAGCTTGCTCGCGATAGCGGTGGGTCAGCCTGGATCCAGGTTGAATGTGCCGCCGTCATCGCGAGCAAGCTCGCTCCCACAGGGGGACGGTGGAGAGGTTTACAGCGGCGCAGGCTGGATGATTTCAACCCAGTAGCCATCCGGGTCCTTGATGAAGGCCAGGCTTTTCATGCGGCCGTCGTTCAGGCGTTTCTGGAAATCGCAGCCCAGTGCTTCGAAGCGCTCGCAGGCGGCGACGATGTCCGGTACCGAGATGCAGATGTGGCCGAAGCCGCGTGGGTCGGTGTTGCCGTTATGGTAGGCGAAGGCCGGGTCGCTTTCGGTGCCATGGTTGTGGGTCAGTTCCAGGATGCCAGGGATCGACTTCATCCATTCGGTCCGCGCCGCCGCGTCCGCCGGGATCTGGTTCTTGTCCACCAGTGCCAGGAAGTACAGGCTGAACTCGGCTTCCGGGAAGTCGCGTTTCTCCACCAGCGAGAAACCCAGCACGCGGGTGTAGAAGTCCAGGGACCGGGTGATGTCCTTGACTCGCAGCATGGTGTGGTTGAAGACGAACTTGGCCGTGGCGGCATCAGGTTGTGCGGTGACGCCAGGGAAAGTATTGAGTTCGTGCAGGCTCATGGGCCCTCCGGAAATAAGTGGGGCAAACGGCGTCGCAAGCTTGGTTGCGACGGTTCCTGGGCTTGCGTCAGACGGCTTCCTTGCAGGTGCGCCCATGATACGCAAGGGACGCGGTGTCGCCAAACCGCGTGTGGCTATTGCCTGCTTCTGCCTCGGGCTTCAGACTTTACGATTCGCCCTTGAGTGCCAACGCAATGATTCGACCGTTCCTTTCGCTGTTTGTCCTGCTGTTTGCCTGCATTGCGAGTGTCGGCGGCGTCCAGGCGGACGAACCGCAGATCGCCTGGCCCCAAGGCTGGGTTGTCGAGCCACTGCCCGCCGATGCGGCGGCGTCGGGCCCCTTGCGACAACGTGCAACCAAGAGCGATTCGGCAGGCAATGCCGTGATGGTCATGGAATTGACCACGACTACCGTCGAGCCCGATCACCAGGTCAACTTGCAAGGCGTGTTGCTGGAAATGCGCAAGTCGATCCAGAAGGATTTCTTCCAGGGCGGTTACCAAAGTGTGTGCAATAAGATCCATGCTTCCATGTTGGGCGGCGTAACTGCATTGGAAACCACTTGCACGATCACGCAAAACGGACGCCATGTATTGTCTCAGGCACTCGTCGCGGCACTAAATGGGGGCAAGGCTTATGTGCTGTCCTATGCAGGGCAGGCGCAGGTGTTTGTTGAAAGCCAGGATGAAATACAGTCGGTGCGAAACAGTTTGAAACTATAAGGCCGTCAGTGTAATACGCTCGGGATTTAATCCAAAAAGTTTAGCCCATAAAAAAGCCCTGAGTGTATTCAGGGCTTTTTTTCATCATGGACGCTGTCAACCACGCAACCAGGAATCGACGGTAGCTGCACCGTACTGTTCTTTCCAGGCTTTCAGACCGCGGTGATTACCGCCTTTGGTCTCGATCAACTCGCCGGTGTGCGGGTTCTGGTAAACCTTTACCACTCGCGCACGGCGGGTCTTGATGGGTTTGCTCGATTGCAGGCTCGCCTTGGACGGGTTCGGGTCGAGGATCGCGACGATGTCGCGCAGGCTCTTGCCATAGGTTTTCATCAGTCCCTGGAGCTTTTCCTCGAATTCGATTTCCTTCTTGAGCCCGGCATCGTTCTTCAGCGATTCCAACTGCTTGAGCTGTTCTTGAAGGGCCTTTTCGGCTGCACGAAATTCAGCGAGTCTGGACAAAATCGTTACTCCAATCAAAATATTTGGCTGATACCAACCGCAAACAAAGCTATAAGCCGAGCGCCTTGGTGTTAATGACTCTCCTGCTATCTGGCACAGGTAGAAAAATTGTAGTAGTTAATCCGGAAAGTGTAAATCGTAACTTTTTCGTTATGTAACAACAGCAAAAGCTTTTATCAGTTGGGCATCGTCGTCAATAGATCGGCGGCGGTTAACTGCCATTAAGGTCGGTCAAGGTCTCAATGAACGCCTGCCCGCTAATCGGTCGACCAAATAGATAACCCTGTAGAAAGTTCACCCCATGGGCGCTCAGGTAGTCGCTTTGCTCGACGGTTTCGACGCCCTCGGCCACCATGTCCAGGCCCAGCTTGCCCGACAGTTCGATGATGCTGTCGAGCAGGTGCCGTGACAGCGTATCGGCACCGATCATCGCGACAAAACTCTGGTCGATCTTCAAGAAATCCACGTTGAACTGGCGCAAGTACGCCAGGCTGGAATGACCCGTGCCGAAATCGTCGAGGGCAATCTTGACGCCCAGTTCCCGCAGCTGGTCGAACAGTTGCCGGGTAACGGGCGTAGGTTCGATCAGCTCGCAGGGCAATCGCACCCGGCGCGAAGGCGGCGAGAAATTCGCGACAATCGTCCACCAGCGCCAGATCCTGGCAGTGGCGGGCGGTGATGTTGATGCCGACATGAAACGGTGCTTCGAGTTGAGGCGCCAGCGGTGCCAGCAGGTGCATGGTCTGCTGCATCAGCGCCCGGGTCATCGGTACGATCAGGCCGCTGTGTTCGGCGAACGGGATGAACAGGTCCGGGCGAACGAGGCCTTCCTTGGGGTGATTCCAGCGCATCAGCACTTCGACGCCGGCCCAGCGTTTGCTGTCGCTGTGCACGACCGGTTGCAGATAGGGCACGAACTCGCCGGCTTCCAGGGCCCGTTGTAGTTCACGACTGGGCGAGGAGGCGCGTTTTTGCAGCCAGTGCCCGAGGGTCCCGGCCACGACGCCGAAGAAGATCAGCAAGCTGAACAGCGGCGGATATTCCCTGGCCATGTAGCGCCAGGTTTCACCCTCATCGAAGCCGGCTTCTACGTTGAAGGCGTAGCGCGATGAACCCAGCTCGCTTTGGGCGACCGGCAGCCCGGGTATGGGCGCCGGTCGGACCTTGCCGTCCGCCGCCAGCCAGTTCGGCCCGACTTGCAGTCGTAGCCGGGTCTGGCGGCCGATCAAGCGCAAGACGTTCGTCAGGTGGTACCCGTCAAGCGTGGCCAAGGCGCCTTGATGGCCCTCGTTGATCCGGTAAATCAGTAGCGCGGTATCCGGCGTGACCGGGTTGCCGTCCATGAGCCACAAGCTGCCTTGATGGTAGTCGCTCGGGTTGACGCGTTCCTCGAAGGCACCGAACAGCGAGCTGCAATACAGGTTGTTGTCCCAGATAAGGTTGGTCGAACGGACAAAGGGCCGGCGCGTCACTTGTTCGCGTAATGCCAGCTTCACCGCTTCGCAGGGCTGGCCGGCCAGGGGTAATAGTTCATGGGCCGCCAAGGCCGTGTTGTCGAGCATCAGCTCGATCTGCCTGACCAGTTCCTCGGCGGTCTGCCGGGTCTGTTGCGCCAGCGTCCGTTCGGCCTGCATGTACAAAATGGCCAGCCCTGACAGCATCGGTACCAGGCCGCAAAGCAGGGTGACGAGATAGCGACGGGGGCGGGTGTGCGCGCGTGCGGCGGTCAAGGGCATCAGCACAACCTGAGAAGAAAAGGGATGAGGGGGAATCGTCGGATGCCGACCATGATAGATGGCTTGCCGAGTGCTTGCTGACCACAGGGTGACTGTGGGAGCGAGGTCTGTGGGAGCAAGGCTTGCCCGCGATGAACGATCATGCGGTCCACCTGGAGAGCCGAGGTGCCTTCATCGCGAGCAAGCTTTGCTCCCACAGGTTCAGTGCCAGGCTCCCACAGGTTTGATGCCGGGCTCATGACTGCCGGGCCAGCTCGATAAACGCCAGGGTGGCGGGCGAGGCCTGGCGGCTGTCCAGGACTGCCAGGCCAATCTGGCGCGGCACCCGCGGCGACAAGGGGCGCACGACGAAGCCCAGGCTTTCGCCCTCCGGCAACGAACCTTCGGACACCACGCTCACCGCCTCACCGCGCCTGACGATATCCAGGGTGCTGAGCAGTTGCGAACACCGAAAACGCACATTCGGGGTCAGCCGGGCGGCATTGAACAGGCGCGAAACCAGCTCCGATGATCCGGCCTCGGTGTGCACGAAGGGGTCGTTGCACAGGTCCTTGAGGCTCAGGCTGGCCCGGGCGGCGAGGGGATGGTTAGTGGGCAGCAGGGCGACCATCTGATCTTCCATCAGCATGAACGTATCGAAACGCTCCTCGGGCAACACCACGAAGCCGACGTCGATCCGCCGTTCGTCCAGCCACTGGAGGACCTGCCTGTCGGGTCCTTCGTCGATGTGCACTTCGATGCCCGGGTGCAAGTCTCGATAGCGCTGCAGGATACCGGGCAACAGTTTCATCGATGACGTGGGCCCGAACGAGCCGATGCGCAAGGTGCCTCGGCGCATGCCCCGGGCATCGGCGGCTTCCTGGCGCAAGGTGTTGGCCAGCCCGAGCATGGCCCGGGCCCGCAGAAGCAATTGCTGACCAATGTCGCTGAGTTCCACCTGGGACTGATGACGCCTGAGCAATTCAACGCCCAATTCTTGTTCCAGGGATTTGATGGCGTGGGATACCGCTGACTGGCCGATGCCCAGGCGCGTTGCCGCCGCCGTGAACCCCCGCAGCTCGGCGACCAGGGAGAAGATTTCGAGTTGGGTGAGGGTCATGAGGAATTGCTCATTTTACGATGACAAGGCATGAGCCAGATAATGAGGTATCTGACTTGAATCAGGAAGCAGCACAACACCTTTTGGCAAGGTTCCACCCTGTGGGAGCAAGCTTTGCTCCCACAATTAACCACCCTCGCCACAGGTTCTGCGTTCTTCTCATTAGCGTGCGGTGGTGAAACCATGAAAACCCTCGAACAAACCCTCCCAGCCTCGTCGGACCTGCCGGTCTACTTGAAGCTCGCCATGGTCACCATGATCTGGGGCGGGACCTTCGTGGCCGGCCGGATCCTTGCCGATGCCGTGGCGCCGATGTTTGCCGCCAGCCTGCGTTTCCTGTTGGCGAGTCTCGCGCTGCTGGCGTTTCTCGCCCTGGCCGGGATCCCGCTGGCCAGGCCCAGTGTGAAACAGGGGCTGCAATTGGCCGCGCTGGGGTTTTTTGGCATCTTTTTCTACAACCTGTGCTTCTTCTATGGCTTGCAGTACATCAATGCGTCGCGGGCCTCGCTGATCGTGGCCTTGAACCCGGCGGTGATCGGGCTGGCGTCCTGGTGGTTGTTCAAGGAGCGGCTGAGCCGGTTGAAAGTGGCGGGCATCGTGCTCTGCATCGGTGGGGCGGGATTGGTGATCGTCAGTCGTGATCCGTCCTTGTTGCAAGGCGCCGCGCAGGGCTGGATCGGCGATCTGCTGATTTTTGGCTGCGTGCTGGGCTGGGGTATCTATTCGCTGTTTTCGAAAAAACTCAATGACAGCCTCGGCCCCTTGCAGACCGTGACCTGGTCGATTCTGCTGGGCACGCTGATGTTGTGGCTGGCCTGCGCGGCGGCGGGCGAGATTCGTGTCGAAGTCCTGCGCGGCCTGGACGTTGAGCAATGGCTGAGCCTGTTGTACCTCGGCGTGCTGGGCTCGGCCCTGGCCTATATCGCCTGGTATGACGGCATTCGTCGGATCGGTGCGACCCGTTCCGGGGTGTTCATCGCGCTCAATCCGTTGACGGCGGTGCTGCTGGGGGCGCTGCTGCTGGACGAACGGCTCACGGCCTTGATGTGTGTCGGCGGGGGCGTGATCCTGGTGGGGATTTTCCTGTGCAACAAACCCCTTGCGCGGTCGAAGGAAAAGGCGATTTGATACAGAAGGCGGACAAACCTGGTTACGCTGTGTAGAATCGAGTTACGCATATAAGAATAACGTCTTCTGGCAGCAGAAGCCTCGCCCGCAAGAGCCTTGGGTCGACAATGAAGATACTTGGGTTTCAACTGATCTATGGCGATTTCCTCGCCCGCAGCGTTCGTGGCATTTCCTGCGCGCCGCCCCGTGTCCTCAGCATCGCCAGCAACTAACGTTTTTTGTTAATTGACCCGACTGATGAGGCGCCGACATGGCAGATCTATACGAAAACCCCATGGGCCTGATGGGCTTTGAATTCATCGAATTCGCATCCCCGACCCCCAACACCCTGGAGCCGATCTTCGAGATCATGGGTTTCACCAAAGTGGCCACCCACCGCTCCAAGGACGTGCACCTGTATCGCCAGGGCGCGATCAACCTGATCCTCAACAACGAACCCCACAGCGTGGCGTCATACTTTGCCGCCGAGCACGGTCCGTCGGTGTGCGGCATGGCGTTCCGGGTCAAGGATTCGCAAAAGGCCTACAAGCGTGCCCTGGAACTCGGCGCCCAGCCGATCCACATCGAGACCGGCCCGATGGAGCTGAACCTGCCAGCGATCAAAGGCATCGGTGGTGCGCCGCTGTACCTGATCGACCGTTTTGGCGAAGGCAGCTCGATCTATGACATCGACTTCGTGTTCCTCGAGGGCGTTGACCGCAACCCGGTGGGCGCGGGCCTGAAAATCATCGACCACCTGACCCACAACGTCTATCGCGGACGCATGGCCTACTGGGCCGGCTTCTACGAGAAGCTGTTCAACTTCCGCGAGATCCGCTACTTCGACATCAAGGGCGAATACACCGGCCTGACCTCCAAGGCCATGACCGCCCCGGATGGCATGATCCGTATCCCGTTGAACGAAGAATCGTCCAAGGGCGCCGGGCAGATCGAAGAGTTCCTGATGCAGTTCAACGGCGAAGGCATCCAGCACGTGGCCTTCCTCACCGATGACCTGGTCAAGACCTGGGATCACCTGAAAAGCATCGGCATGCGCTTCATGACCGCGCCGCCGGACACCTATTACGAAATGCTCGAAGGCCGCCTGCCGAACCACGGCGAACCGGTGGATGAACTGCAATCGCGGGGCATTCTGCTGGACGGTGCTTCCGAGCAGGGCGACAAGCGCCTGCTGCTGCAGATCTTCTCGGAAACCCTGATGGGGCCGGTGTTCTTCGAATTCATCCAGCGCAAGGGCGACGATGGTTTCGGCGAAGGCAACTTCAAGGCGCTGTTCGAATCCATCGAGCGCGACCAGGTGCGTCGTGGAGTGTTGGCGACCGAGTAAGGCCTGAGCCATGAAAAAGCCCGCCCGGCAGTGATGCCGGGCGGGCTTTTTATTGCCCGACACAGTTCCAAATGTGGGAGCGGTGTAAGGCTCAGGCCCTGCGCTGCTGCCGCACCAAGTGCTTGAACCCTTCGAACACCAGCACCGCCACCGCCATCCAGATGGGGATGTAGGTCAGCCATTCACCGGCCTTGATGCTTTCGCCCAACAGCAGCGCAACGCCCAGCAGCAACACCGGCTCGACATAACTCAACAACCCGAACAGGCTGAACGGCAGCAACCGACTGGCGACGATGTAGGACACCAGCGCGCTGGCACTGATCACCCCGAGCACCGGGATCAGCAGCGACAGCCACGGGTATTGATCGAAAACGTCGAGGCCCTGTTCACCGCTTTGCACGAACCACAGCGCCACGGGCAGCATCAGGGTCATGTCCAGCCAGAGCCCACCCAGGTTGTCGGTCTTGATGCGTTTGCGCAGGATGAAATAGATCGGGTAGCCGATCACCACCAGCAAGGTTGCCCAGGAAAAACCACCCACCTGGTACAACTCGTTGAACACGCCAAGGGTGGCGAAGAACACGGCGACTTTCTGCAGGTAGGAAAGGCGTTCGCCGTAGACGATGCGTCCGGTCAGCACCATCGACAGCGGCAACAGGAAGTACCCCAGCGACACGTCCAGGCTGTAGCCATTGAGCGGCGCCCACATGAACAGCCACAGTTGCGCGCCCATCAGTGCCGACGAGGCTATCGCCGCGATCAACAGCCGTGGCGTGGCGATCAGGCGTTGGATCAGCGCCGTGACCAGTTTCCACTCCCGCGTCACCAGCAGGAATGCGGTCATGCACGGCATCGTCAGCAGCATGCGCCAGCCGAAGATTTCCACGCCTGTCAGCGGTGAGAGCAGCGAGGTGTAGTAGTACATGACGGCGAACAGCGCGGAGGCCGAGACCGATAGAACGATGCCTTTGGACACGGTGATTCTCTTGAGGGCGATCAATCAACACCCTGCCTGTGGCGAGGGTGTTGATGGTGGGAGCAAGGCTTGTGGGAGCAAGCCCTGTGGGAGCAAGGCTTGCCCGCGATAGCCACGCCACGGTTTAACAGTGAACCGCGTTATCGTTCATCGCGGGCAAGCCTTGCTCCCACAGGCACTCGTCCCGGCACGAAATGGCTCACATCGTTGAACCCCGGCGTCGAAGCATGCCCCGGCGTCACCAGCGAATCGATGAACGCTTCATCTTCTGCGCTGATCTTGACCGATTGCGCCTTGGTGTACGAATCCCACTGCTCCTCGGTGCGCGGCCCGACGATGGCCGAGGTCACGGCGCTGTTGTTCAGCACCCAGGCGATGGCGAACTCGACGATGCCCACGCCGCGGCCCTGGGTGTATTGCAGGATCTGCTGGGCAATGCGCAGGGACTCGACCCGCCATTCGGTTTCCAGGATGCGTTTGTCCTGGCGTCCGGCACGGCTGTTGGCGTCCGGCGCCACGTCCGGCGCGTACTTGCCGCTGAGCACGCCTCGGGCCAGGGGGCTGAACGGCACCACGCCGAGGCCGTAGTTCTGTGCCGCGGTGATCTGCTCGGTTTCCGCCTGGCGGTTGACGATGTTGTACAGCGGTTGGCTGATCACCGGCCGGTCGATGCCCAGGCTGTCGGCGATGCGGATCACCTCGGCGATGCGCCAGCCACGGTAGTTCGAAAGGCCCCAGTAGCGGATCTTGCCTTGGCGAATCAAGTCGCCGATGGCCGACACGGTGACGTGCAACGGCGTGTTGTGGTCTTCGCGGTGCAGGTAATAGATGTCCAGGTAATCGGTGCCCAGGCGCGTCAGGCTCGCTTCGATGCCATTGAAGATGTGCTTGCGGCTCAGGCCGCTGCGGTTGGGCATGCCGTCCGGCGGGCCGAAGCCGATCTTGGTGGCCAGCACCCATTCCTGGCGGTGACGGGCGATTGCCTCGCCGACGATTTCCTCGGAACGGCCGTTGGTGTAGACGTCCGCGGTGTCGATGAAATTGATGCCCTGGTCCCAGGCCTTGTCGATGATCCGCAGCGAATCCTCGGTGCTGGTCTGTTCGCCGAACATCATCGTGCCCAGGGTCAGCGTCGAGACTTGCAACCCGGAATGGCCTAGCGTGCGGTAGCTCATGACAAGATCCTTTTATCCATGGGGAAAGATTCAATCAAACCCCAGAACCACCGCACGGATCAAACAGAATTCTCAAACGCCCCAATCAACTGTGGAACTACCTCTGTGGGAAAAAAGGGTGTCAGGCCCTTAGGGTACGGGTCATGCGCAACGCCAGCAGGCTGCCGCAGACAATCACGCCCGCCAACAGGTACAGCGCCGCGTCGGTCGAGCCGGTGGCGTCCTTGACCCAACCCACCAGGTACGGGCTCAGGAATCCCGCCATCTGCCCCATGGAGTTGATCAACGCCAACCCACCGGCCGCCGCGCCCGCGCTGAGCAGGGCCGTGGGCACCGGCCAGAACATCGGCAGGCCGGTGAGGGCGCCCATGGTAGCGATGGACAGGCCGATGATGGCGATGGCCGGGGTGGTGGCGAAGTTGACGGCGATCAGCAGCCCGACGGCGCCCATCAGCATCGGCACGACAAGATGCCAGCGGCGCTCCTTGTGCAGGTCCGCCGAGCGGCCCACCAGCAACATGAACACGGCCGCCAGCAGGTACGGGATTGCACTCAGCCAACCGATCACCAGGTTATCGCCAAAACCCAGGCTCTTGATGATCGACGGCAGCCAGAAGTTGATCGCGTACACGCCGCTCTGGATGCAAAAGTACACCAGGCCGAAGGCCCAGATCGCCGGGTTCTTGAACACCGCCAACAGCGAGTCGGTGGCGGTCTTTGGTTTGTTGGCCAGGTCTTCGGCGTGGTCGGCGGTGAGCACGTCGCGTTCCTGGTCGGTCAGCCATTTGGCGTTGGCGAAGGTGTCGCTGAGCAGGAAGAACGCCAGCGCCCCGAGGATCACCGTCGGAATGCCTTGCAGCAAAAACATCCACTGCCAACCCGCCAGGCCGCCCTGGCCGGCGGCGAAGTGGTTGAGGATCCACCCGGAAAACGGACTGCCCAGCAGGCCGGACACCGGGATGGCCGACATGAACAACGCCATGATCCGGCCCCGTCGGAACGTCGGGAACCATTGCGAGAGATACAGCACCACGCCAGGGAAGAACCCGGCCTCGGCGGCGCCGGTGAACAGCCGCAAGGTATAGAACTCGGTGGGGGTGGTGACGAACAGCAGGCACGTCGACAGGGTGCCCCAGGTGATCATCATCAGCGCGATCCAGCGCCGTGGACCGAACTTGGTCAGGGCCAGGTTGCTTGGCACGCCGCACAGTACGTAGCCGATGAAGAAGATCCCGGCACCGAGGCCGTACACGGTTTCGCTGAATTTCAGGGCGTCGAGCATCTGCAACTTGGCGAAGCCAACGTTGACCCGGTCGAGGTAGTTGAACAGGTAGCAGATGAAAATGAAGGGGATCAAGCGCAGGGTGATGCGCTTGTAGACGGTATTTTTTTCGTCGGGGGTAGCCAGGAGGGCTATTGCGCTCTGGGACATGGCGGGTCTCTCATTATTATGATTTTTGCGAGCCAAGGGGTAACGTTGACCGCCCATTGAGTCTCGGCCAGCCCAGGGGGCCGTGTCTTTGTGCCAGAGCACAGGGTTTGAATGCAGACCCTGTGCGCCTGACCAAACCCATGCCTGGAAACAACAATTCACGCCGCTTGCAAGGAACACCGCCCATGTTCGAACTCGATCACGACCTGGCGCAGGACATCGTCGACCGGGCGATGGCGATCCTGCCGTACAACGTCAATGTCATGGACAACCAGGGCTTGATCCTCGGCAGCGGCGAGCGCGAGCGGGTCAACACCCGTCACGAGGGCGCGCAACTGGTCCTGGCTAACGGTCGGGTGGTGGAAATCGACGAGCACACCGCGATGCACCTCAAGGGTGTGCAGCCGGGGATCAACCTGCCGCTGATGCTCGATCAACGGCTGATCGGCGTCCTGGGCATCACGGGTGAGCCTGCGCTACTGCGCACTTACGCCGAGCTGGTGCGCATGACCGCCGAGATGTTGGTGGGACAGCGTAACCAGCAGGCCGAGCAGCAATGGCGCCGCCAGCGGTGTGATGACTTGCTGGCGCTGCTGTTGGGCGATGCGGGGGATTCGCCGCGATTGTTGGACGAAGCCCGGCAAATGGGCCTCAAGCCGCAATTGTCGCGGGTGCCGTATCTGTTCGAACTGGGCCTGGAACATGGGCCCGGGCAGACCGTCGAGACGTTGAGCGCGTGGTTGATGTCGCGCTACCCGGACAGTTGGTGCCTGACCTCGTCCAAATCTTCCTTGCTCTGGTGCCGGCCGGTCACCGCCTCGGTGGAGAACGAGCGGTTGCTGGGCAAGCTCGATGGGCTGGGCTGGAACATCCTGCGGATCGCAGTGGGCGGGCAGGCTGAAGGGTTGGCGGGCTTGCGGCGTTGCTATCGGCGGGTGGCTGATCTGCTGGCCTATGGGCGTGATGTGTTGCCGCAATCGCGCCTGCTGGCCCTCAACCGCTATCGCCTGCCGGTGCTGCTCTGGCGCCATCGCAGCGACGATGCCCTGGACGAACTGCTGACCCCGTTGCGCAAGGTCATCGCCAAGGACAGCAACGGCCAACTGCTCGCCACCCTGCGCAGTTGGTGCGAGCACGACGGCCAGAGCCAGGCCTGCGCCGACGCCCTGGGCATCCACCGCAACAGCCTGCGCTACCGCATGGAACGCATCGCCGAACTCAGCGGCGTGGACCCGTTGCGCCTGGACGGGATGCTGGCGTTGTACCTGGGGGTGCAGCTATTGCCGCAGACCGCCGATACACCCACATAACCCTGTGGGAGCGAGCCTGCTCGCGATGAGGCCGGCAGCTTCAACCTGAATCTTCCTGGAAAACCGGTATTTGTGAATTTGAACAATAATACCCGGTGTCTTTTGTGCAGCGGACCGGCGTCACGGCTGTGGTCAGCTGGCAGCATGCTGTGCATCGGAACCGGAGAATAATATGAAAATAGTCATCGCCCCCGACTCGTTCAAGGACAGCCTCAGCGCCCAGGGCGTCGCCGATGCCATCGCCCAGGGGCTGGCCGAGGTCTGGCCGGATGCGCAGTTGATCAAATGCCCGATGGCCGACGGCGGGGAGGGGACGGTGGAGTCGGTGTTGGCGGCCTGTAACGGTGAGTGGCGCCACACCCGGGTTCGTGGTCCGTTGGGTGTTGCCGTCGAGGCGCGCTGGGGCTGGTTGGCCGAGAGTCGCACCGCAATCATTGAAATGGCCGAGGCCAGTGGTTTGCAACTGGTGCCGCCGGGGCAACGCGATGCCTGTTCCAGCAGCACCTACGGCACCGGCGAGCTGATTCGCGCAGCCCTCGATGAAGGCGCCGGGCGGGTGATCCTGGCGATCGGTGGCAGTGCCACCAACGACGCCGGAGCCGGTGCGATGCAGGCTCTGGGCGTGGTGTTGCTGGATGACCAGGGCCGTCCCCTTCCTCCCGGCGGCCTGGCCTTGGCGAACCTGGCGCGTATCGACCTGAGCGATCTGGACCCACGCCTGGCCCGGGTCAGCTTCGAGATCGCCGCCGATGTCGATAACCCGCTTTGCGGCCCCCATGGCGCGTCCGTGGTTTTTGGTCCGCAGAAGGGCGCCTCGGCTTCTCAAGTGCAGGCGCTGGACCGGGCCCTGGGGCATTTCGCCGAACATTGCGCGCGGGCGTTGAAAAAGGATGTGCACGACGAGCCGGGCAGTGGCGCAGCCGGTGGCCTGGGGTTCGCGGCCAAGGCGTTCCTGGGGGCGCAGTTTCGTACCGGCGTGGACGTCGTAGCCCAGTTGACCGGGCTTGCCGAGGCGGTCAACGGCGCCGACCTGGTGATCACCGGCGAAGGCCGTTTCGACGCCCAGACCCTGCGCGGCAAGACCCCCTTCGGCGTGGCCCGCATCGCCCGCCAGCACGGCGTACCGGTGGTGGTCATTGCCGGCACGCTGGGGGAGGGCTACCAAGCGCTGTATGAACACGGCATCGACGCCGCCTTCGCCCTGGCCAGCGGGCCGATGACCTTGCAGCAAGCCTGCACCGACGCCCCGCGCCTGCTGAGCGAGCGTGCCCGGGACATTGCACGGCTTTGGCGGGTGGCGGCGCGGTAGACCCAACGGACGCGTGGACCTGTAGTAGCCGTGTAGGAGGCCTGTAGGAGGCCTGTAGGAGCTGTCGAGTGCAACGAGGCTGCGATCTTGTTCCAGGCAGTCGAGTCAAAAGTGAAAGATCAAAAGGATCGCAGGCTTCGCCAGCTCCTACAGGAAATATTTTTTTACATAACCCTGCACAAACCCTAAAGCCCAGCCGATAACCGGTTAAGCGTATACCCCCATAACTCCAATCAGTGCGCTTGCCGGCATGGATGCTCGACCCAACATTTCGAGGTCTTTCCATGTCCCTACGCAGCCTGAATATCGCCCCCCGAGCCTTTCTCGGCTTCACCGTCATTGCCTTGCTCGTCGTTGTGCTCGGCGTGTTTGCCGGTAGTCGCATGTCGATCATCCGCCAGGCCTCGCTGGACATGGAGCAGAATCAACTGCCCAGTGTCGGCTACCTGGGCAATGTGATGGAAAACGTGCTGCGCATGCGCATCCTCTCGTTTCGCATCTTGGTCAACCGGGACCCGGCCAGCCTGAAAGAGGCCGAGACCCGCATCAACGTGCTGGTGGAAAAGCTGCACAAGGCCAATAACAGCTACGCCGCGCTGCCGGCCACTCCGGAAGAGACCGAGCTGTACAAGGCCTTTTCGGCGACCCTGGAAAAATACCTGCAAGCCCAGCAGGAAATGCTTGAACTGTCGCGACAGGACAAGGCCGACCAGTTGCGCAGCCTCATCAATACGCGAATCAAGGAAGGTACCGACCTGATGGGCGAGCAGCTCAACAAGCTCATCGCGATCAACGTGGCCGGCGCCAGCGAAGCATCGGCCAAGGCCGGTGAAAACTACAGCAGCGCCATCACCGGCATCATCGTTGTCTCGATCATTGCCGCACTGGCCACTGTCCTGCTGGCCTTGCTGCTGACCCGCAGCATCGTCGCGCCGCTCAACCGGGCATTGGAGGCGGCCCGGACCATCGCCGGTGGCAACCTGGTCCAGGTCATTGCGGACGATGGCAAGGATGAGCCGGCGCGTTTGCTTCAAGCCTTGGCCGTGATGCAAGACAGCTTGCGCAAAACCATCGAGCAGATCGCCGGTTCCGCCACCCAATTGGGCGCCGCGGCCGAAGAACTGAGTGCAGTCACCCAGGAATCCTCCCGCGGTCTGCAACAGCAGCACAACGAGATCGAACAGGCGGCCACGGCAGTCAACGAAATGACCGCTGCGGTCGAAGAGGTTGCCCGTAACGCGGTGTCCACCTCCGAAGCCTCGAACCAGTCGACCCAGGCCGCCCAGGAAGGCCGCACGCGTGTGGTCGAAACCGTCGACGCGATCCAGACCATGACCCACGATGTGCAGGCGACCGCCTCGATGATCGAAGGCCTGGCGGTCCAGGGCCGCGACATCGGCAAGGTGCTGGACGTGATCCGCGCCATCGCCGAACAGACCAACCTGCTGGCCCTCAACGCCGCCATCGAAGCCGCCCGCGCCGGGGAGGCCGGACGCGGTTTCGCGGTGGTGGCCGACGAAGTCCGGGCCCTGGCCCATCGCACTGCGCAATCGACCCAGGAAATCGAAAAAATGGTCGCCGGCATCCAGAACGGCACCGGCCAGGCCGTGCAGTCGATGCAGCAAAGCAACCAGCGTACCCAAAGCACTCTGGAAATGGCCCGCGCCGCCGGAGTGGCCCTGGAGCAGATCACTCAGTCGATCCATCAGATCAACGAACGCAACCTGGTCATCGCCAGTGCGTCGGAGGAGCAGGCCCAGGTGTCCCGTGAGGTGGACCGCAACCTGGTGAACATTCGCGACCTGGCGACTCAATCGGCCAGCGGTGCGAAACAGACCAGCGACGCGACCCACGAACTGTCGCGCCTGGCGGTGGGGTTGAATGCGATGGTGGCGCGGTTTGTGATTTGAGATAGGGTTGAGGCTGGATATCGCGCAATCAGGAGAGATACATGCGCTTCTCAGTCTTGACCCAACGCATCACCGGCGATGGTGCCGCCGCCTGGCAGATTCACGACCGGGCGCTGGCCATGCGCGAACAGGGCATGGATGTGTTGTTGCTGTCGGTGGGCGACCCGGATTTTGACACACCGCGCGCCATCGTCGAGGCCGCTGTCACCAGCTTGCGGGCCGGCGACACTCACTACTCGGATACTCGTGGCCTGCACTCCCTGCGGGCCAGCATTGCCCGACGCCATCAAGCACGTAGCGGCCAACCGGTAGGCGCCGGGCATGTCACGGTGCTGCCCGGAGCGCAATGTGCTGTCTACGCGGTCGCGCAATGCCTGCTCGACCCTGGCGACGAAGTGATCGTCGCCGAACCCATGTATGTCACCTACGAAGCGGTGTTCGGCGCCTGCGGGGCGAAAGTGGTGCCGGTGCAGGTGAGCCCGGAAAACGCTTTCCGGGTCCAACCGGCCGACGTCGCTCGGCTGATCACCCCGCGCACCCGCGCCATGCTGCTCAACAGCCCCAACAATCCCTCCGGCGCCAGCCTGCCACTGCCGACCTGGCAAGCACTGGCGCACCTGTGCATCGACCATGACCTGTGGCTGATCAGCGACGAGGTCTACAGTGACTTGCTGTACGAAGGCGAACACATCAGCCCGGCCGGACTGCCGGGCATGGCCGAACGCACGGTCACAATTAACAGCTTGTCCAAATCCCACGCCATGACCGGTTGGCGCGTCGGCTGGGCCATCGGCCCCGAAATTCTCGCTGGACATTTGGCGAACCTGTCGCTGTGCATGTTGTTCGGCTTGCCGGATTTCGTCCAGCGCGCCGCCCAGGTTGCGCTGGAGCAGGATTTGCCTGAAGTGACGCGGATGCGCGAGGAATATCGCCAACGCCGGGACCTGGTGTGTGCCTTGCTTGACGACTGCCCGGGTCTCAAACCCGTGCGGCCCGATGGCGGCATGTTCGTGATGATCGATGTGCGCCAGACCGGCCTGGCGGCCCAGGTGTTTGCCGAGCGGCTGCTGGACGGATATGGCGTGTCGGTGCTGGCGGGGGAGGCGTTTGGGCCGAGTGCGGCGGGGCATATTCGGGTTGGGTTGGTGGTGGGACGGGGAGAGCTGGCTATCGCCTGTGGACGAATTGCAGATTGCGCCGCGCAATTAGTAAACCCGCCTACCTGACAACTAAGTAAGCGCAAATCCCCTTCTGAGCCCATTTGTAATGGGGGAAGGCACTCGTCTGCAGTGAGAGGGGGGCGCCCCCCTCGTTATCTGTTTGATCCCTCTATCCGTTTGTCCAAGCCTCGGTTCTTTTCGTTTATCCGATGAACGGCGTTGCTACCTGTCAGATCTGACAGTTGGAAATTATCATCACCCCGCGCTAAATGCCCTTACGGACTGGGGAAATTTCGATTGAAGTCTTTGATAGGGTGATCGCGATGGCTTCGCAAGAAGAAAGTCGGGAACAGATTACGAATAGCGAAGTTCAGGCGAAACCCCTCTCGGTGGAAGGCATAAATGATAATGATCTGGAAGGTCATGTGCCTCGCGAAATATTGCAGCGGGGGACACGAATTGTTATCCCGTATTGGATTGATCCGCATCCCAATGATGAACTCTGGATCACCTGGCTTCAAGATGGGCTGGAAAGTCGGCTTTATACCATGTTTTATCCAGTGCCCCTGACGGTGAATTTTTTATATTTCGACTTGACGCCTCAACATTTAGCCAAGGATGGTGTGGCGTATGTTTATTACAAGGTATGGAAGGGGGCAGGTGGCAATGATGATCCATCCCCTCCCAGACAACTCACCATCAATCACACACCGCTCATAATATTAGCCGCGCCAACATTTCCACACGCGACTCTTTGGGGGTATTTGAATAATAACACCGTTCCGCCGTTAACGAGTGGCGCTACGATTGCTGTACCGAGTTTGGCCAATATCGCCGTGCCAGGGGATCGGGTAAAAGTTCAATGGCAAGGCTATTCGAGCTTGAATGGCAGCGGACCGCCAGTGACGGAGACATACGGCGTCTGGGAACGAACACTTCAAGCCCCAGACATATCAGCTGGTTTTGATTTGGTGGTTCCGTTTCAGCCCAATATCAGGCCGCTGATTGATAACGATTCTGCAGTGGTGGTGTATCAACTATTTCAAGGGGGAAAGCTCGTTGCCGAGTCAAATAAAGGGTTGGTGAGAATAGACAGAGTGACACCCGGTGAAAGTAATCCCTCAGCATGAATGTAATTGGAGAGACAACCATGGCTATCAAAATTGTTCCCCCAAAAACTCGTCCTGTGTCCACGCAATCCGGAGTGCTGGACCTAGATTTGGATATTGACAAGTTGGCGGACGAGTCAATCTCAATTGCTGTTCTGGAGTCCGGTGAAATTATTGCAAATATGGAGCGGCCTGTACCGACGGAAGAGGGGGAGGACGACGAGGTTGACATACATTATGCACGGGTAGGAGAAGCGTTAGGCGACGCTAAAAATACTGTACTACTTGGCGCGATCGTTGACCGACCTGCTGGCGTCATACCTATTCCTCTTCCAGCGGCTGACTTTATTGAAGACGCCCAACCCGCAACGCCCACCCGTTGGCAGGTCCAGTTGATTTTTTTTAAGGACGGTGCAGGCAACTATGACTTCACCAATATTGTAGAATTCAACATAGACCGAACGGCACCGTTTGAAGTCAAGTATCCATCACGTAAAAAAAATCCGCCTGCGCCTACCCCGGCCTTTACCAATGCGCCCGTGGATCCCTTGAGAACGGTGGACGAAGCCTGGCTGGCCGCCAACACGGAACTGCAATTTACGGTTGACGTGACCTATCCACTACGTCGTCTCGACGATGTGCTGGAGGTGCATTTTGCCACCGGCGGTACGGATATTGAGGTCTACAACGCGACAGTTCCCGCAACGGGTGTGTTTACGGTGGCGAGCAGTGTCTTGCGAGGGTTGCCGAATGGGCGCATCAACATCCATTATTTTTGGACGGACCTTCCTGGAAATAGAAGCGCAAGCTCATTGCCCTCCGCGCTGTTGACGCTGGGGCTTGCGCTGGATCCGGTCCTGAACAAGCATCCTTTAGTCCCGGTCACTGATCCGAATGGGACGACAACCTTATACCTTGATGATTTTTCCGGCGGCGGGGTGTTGGGTATTGTCGAGCGTTTGCCCATCGATAATGCTGAGCCAGGCGACCAGATAACGTTTTACGTCGAAGAGGCAAATGACCCAACTAATTTCAAGGCGTTTGGCCCCCAACCTCTTGCCGATGTGGATTTGAACTTTACACTTCCTTATGACGTTGGGCTAAAGGGTATTTTTGGCGCGTCAACAGATGCCTTGGAAGTCAAAGCCTATTTTGAACTGGAGCGCGGTGCAGCAGCGCCATTTCCTTCCCCTCCATTGTTTTTCTGGATGGATCTGTATCCGCCAGGAGGGCTATATCCGGAGTTGCCGGATCTGACCAATCCCGCATTTGCTTTGCCTGTAGTAACGGGGCAGTCGCTGACAACTAACGAGTTGCTGCCAGGCGATCGCGATAAGGCGGGCAAATTCAAAGTTGTGCTCCCCCTCACGCATCCACCGATTTCTTCGGCGGAGACGGTTAAATGTTATGTGAATAATCTGTTGGTGGGCGATTATTCACCCTTTAGTAACGCGATTGAGTTCGAGGTGCCTATTGCGGCGAACGCCATAGCCGCGCTTCCGACGCCCAGCGTGCTTGCGCACTGGACACGACAAAAAACCGGGATCGACAAGAACGTAATCAAATCTGAATCCCAGACGGTCATTGTCCGAGGCAGAAGAATTGATCTGCCAGAGCCAACTATCAGAATTCGCAACCCTGCCACCAAGGATCAAATCGACTGTTTTGCAATGAACGACGCAACTACCAACTGGCGTTTGGCTCTTACTATTCCGAAATCGACCATTCTGCCGCAAGGTTTAGTCATTACTGCACATTTTGCGGCTTATACGGATGCTGCTGGAGCTAATTTGATCCCCGGCACAGAAGATTCACAGCTCTATACTATCCAAGACGCAACGACAGTGGATGTCGCTACTGTCGGAAGTGCTGCGGTGTTCAAAGCAGCACAACCGGTGCTCGGTTCTCGTGCATTTGGTAAGTATTGGTACACTGCCGATATTGGTGGTTTACAGACCTCGATACCGGTCATTAAGCCGCTTGATACAATCACTTCCAGCGGCGAGTACTGCGACAGGCTGCCTGTACCTTCACCATGAAGTAAGTATCGCGAGAGGGGCTGACCCTCTCGCGATACTGTTTGGCTGCTGTCTATGAGTTGTATGTTTCAGAGATTAAGGGATTTTTCCTACTTTTGGTGAAGAGATTTCCGACATCTTTCGTTTGGATTGCTGTTTAGTCTTGCGAACGTTTTTTTCGATGACTTCTCTGCTTGAAGAGAGGTTGTTAAATTGATTATGCGGAGTCCCCATGCCTCAATTTCCAACGCTCATAAATCGCAAGAGTACGGGCTATCTGCTTGCCGTATTGTTCCTCGGCACTCCTGCGGTTCATGCCAGAATTCTTGCTCCTGGGGAAAGTGAGACCGTTACTAATCCTCCAGCACCAGAGGTGTGGGCTGTGTCTCAAGGTGGAACATTGACAATAAACAATGCGAGCGCACTCACGATCAGCTCGCAAAATGCCAATGTCATATTCAATGGTGGTCAGAGTGCGCGGATTGACGCTCGCGATGGCTCCGATATCGCGATGACCGGCGCAACTGTAGAAAGCTCGACGGGGAGAGGAGCGTTTGCGCTCAGCGATAGCTCCGCCACGATCCAAGGTAGCACTATTACCAGTACCAACAGCATGGGTCTGCTATTGGGGCGTAACATCAACACCCCAACCGCCTCCAGCGCCACGGTCACAGGTGGAAGCACAATTACCGGACTCGTCGGCGGCGCAAACGCCACGGGCTTCAGCGTCCTGACGGTCAACGATTCGACCTTGCGTGGCACTGGTGCGACCAGTTACGGCGTTCAACTGGAAGGGGCAACGCTTTCGGCGACCGGAAGCACGATCTCCGGTGGTCAGGATGGCCTGCGAATCGGCGTGGACAATACCGGTGTGACTGCCAGCACGGTGACCTTGAATAATACAGTCGTAGCGGGGGACACGGGGTCGGCAATTGTCGTTGGCGCCTTCGGTGGTCCTGGTGCTGTCGCGACCATCAACGTACTCAATGGCTCGCAGTTGAACGGCGGCAACGGAACACTGCTTCAAGCCAGCAATACTTCCACAGCCAACGTCAACGTCGATGCAAGCGCTCTACGCGGCGACGTCATAGCCGATACCGGCAGTACGGTGTCCTGGCTGATGCAGAATGGCTCCTCGCTTGAAGGTAATCTGCAGAACGTTACCAACGTCAACCTCAACAACAATAGCACCCTGAACGGTAACGTAATGGCCGTTGCGGGGACAGGGACGGCGGTCAGCCTGAATAACGGTTCAGTGATTAATGGCAACGTGGAGAACGTGTTTGATCTCAAGCTCGACAACAACAGCCAGATGACCGGTGATGTGCTCTCGGATGCCAATGGCACTGTATTGCTCAACAACGGCTCCGTGCTGACGGGCCAGATTACCGACTCGAGCAACCTGAACATTGACAATGCCGCGCAATGGGTGATGACTGGCGACAATACAGTACAGCGTCTGGGCTTGAGCAGTGGTGTGGTCCGCATGGGCACCAATGAGCAGTTCCAGCAACTGAACATAGGTGAGCTTTCCGGTAACGGTACTTTTGTAATGGGCACCGACCTGGGTAACGGCAATACGGACTTCCTGAATGTTACCGGTACTGCCAGCGGGCAACATCAGTTGCTGGTCTCCGCGACCGGGACTACGCCAACCAGTGCCGACGCCGTCAAAATCGGCAACATTGCCGCTGGCGATGCGAGTTTCTCGCTGGGTGGTCGAGAAACGGTCGATGCCGGTACCTTCGTCTACCGCTTGAAGAAGGATGGGGAGGGTTTGTACCTTGATCCCGACCGGGACACCGTCAGCCCGTCCACCAATACCGCATTGGCTTTGGCCGGCAGTGCTCGTAGCGTATTGAACGCAGAGATGAACATGCTCAACGATCAGATCGGTGATCGGGGATTAAGCGCACGGCCCGATGCGTCAATGCGTTCGGCCAGCGATAACGACATCAAGTTGAGCAACAGCGTCTGGGTACGTACTTACGGTAATCAATACAGCGTCGACAACGCCTATGGCGATGGTTACTCGCAGAACCAGAACGGGATCACCGGCGGTGCCGATACATTGGTGGATATTGGCAATCGCCCATGGGTACTCGGTGGTTTCGTAGGCACCAGCCACACCAACATGGATTTGCGGTACGGATCCAGCGCAACGGTCGACAGCGTAAACCTCGGTGTCTACGGCAGTACCTATGATGTCCAGAGCGGTGTATTCGTCAACGTCATGGCCAAGGTCAACCAGTTCAACAATAAAGCCAGGGTCACCATGAGTGACGGTACACGCTCCAAGGGTGAATACAAGGCATTGGGCGCAAGCGGTTCGGTCGCGGTGGGCAAGCATATTCGCTTGCAAGATAACTATTTCATCGAGCCACAGGTGCGAGTCTCGACGGGCGTGACCCAGAGCGATAGCTACCGACTGGACAACGGCCTTGAAGTCAAAGCCGACACTATGCGTTCTGTGCAAGGGAACGTGGGCCTCAGGGGCGGACGCGTGATCAGTCTCGAAAATGGCGGCCTGTTGGAGCCGAGTTTGTCGGCGGGCATTAATCATGAGTTCATAAAGACCAACGAGGTCAGGATCAACGACGACAGCTTCGATGACGACCGCGCCAGCACAGCGCTTGAGTACGGTGCGGGCCTGAAGTGGACGCCGGCCCAACGTAACTGGCAGGTCTCGGGTCAGGTTGGAGGCAGCAAAGGGACAACCGTCAGTCAGGATTGGAGTGGTAGCTTGCGGTTGAGTTATTTCTTCTGATTGAAGAGTTCTGCCTTGAGCGCTGTGATGCCCCGACAATGTCGGGGCATTTTTGTATTCGGGGTAATAATTCGTAGAGGTTGTGTGAAATTATGTAAGGGTTTTGCTCGGCGGTAGATGAGGGCGTATATCCTTGGCAGCTTGAGATTCTCTGCGCCTGGCATGCCGCCATCGCGAGCAAGCTCGCTCCCACACTGGTTTTGTGTCGTACCGAACATCCCTGTGGGAGCGAGCTTGCTCGCGATTGTGGCCCCACCAGGCGCCACAGCACTTTTCTGGAAACACCCATGCCCAACATCCTCCTGGTCGAAGACGACACCGCACTCTCCGAGCTGATCGCCAGTTACCTGGAGCGCAACGGCTATCAGGTCAGCGTGCTCAGCCGTGGCGACCATGTACGTGAGCGGGCGCGCGTCGATCCGCCGGACCTTGTGATCCTCGACCTGATGCTGCCGGGGCTGGACGGTTTGCAGGTCTGCCGCCTGCTGCGGGCCGACTCGGCGACCTTGCCGATCCTGATGCTCACCGCCCGGGACGACAGCCACGACCAGGTGCTGGGCCTGGAGATGGGCGCCGACGACTACGTCACCAAGCCTTGCGAGCCTCGGGTGTTGCTGGCGCGGGTGCGTACCTTGCTGCGGCGCAGCAGCCTTACCGAGCCGCAGACAGTCAACGACCGCATTGTCATGGGCAACCTCTGCATCGACCTGTCCGAGCGTACCGTAACCTGGCGCGGACAAGCGGTGGAGCTGTCCAGCGGCGAGTACAACTTGCTGGTGGTGCTGGCCCGGCATTCCGGCGAAGTGCTGAGCCGCGACCAGATCCTGCAGCGCCTGCGCGGCATTGAGTTCAACGGCACCGACCGTTCGGTGGACGTGGCGATTTCCAAATTGCGGCGCAAGTTCGACGACAACGCCGACGAGGCCCGCAAGATCAAGACCGTGTGAGGCAAGGGTTATCTGTTCAGTCGTTCCGAGTGGGAATGCTGAGCCGATGTGGAAGCTGCTGATTCGCCTTTACCTGGTCACCATCGTGTCCTACAGCGCGGCGATCTACCTGATGCCGGAACTGGTGGTCCGCCTGTTTCACGACCGTTTCCTGACCTACAACCTCGATTATTCCCGTGGCCTGCAAACCTTGATGGTCAAGCAGTTCCGCGCCGTGCCCAGCGAGCAGTGGCCGGCGCTGGCGGCGCAGATGGACAAGGAGTTCGAGCCACTGCGAATCGAGCTGGCTGCGTTCGATGACGGCGGCTTCAGTGCCGAAGAGCAGGCGCGTCTCAAGCGCGGCGAGAACGTGGTGCGTATTGGCGACTGGGCCTGGCGCACCTTGGCGGCGGCGCCGCTGGACGGGCGCACGGCGGTGAAGATGGTCGTGCCGCCGGACCCGGCTGACGTCAGTTGGTTGTACTGGAGCATCAACGTGTTGATCGGCGCGACGATGCTGGCATGCCTGTTGCTCTGGTTGCGGCCTCACTGGCGCGACCTGGAACGCCTCAGGCGCACCGCCGAACGCTTCGGCAAAGGTCATTTGGGCGAGCGTACGCACATTGCCTCCAGTTCGAACATCGGCAGCCTGGCCCACGTGTTCGACACGATGGCGGGTGACATCGAGAACCTGCTCAACCAACAACGGGACCTGCTCAACGCCGTGTCCCACGAACTGCGCACGCCACTGACGCGGCTCGACTTCGGCCTGGCCCTGGCGCTGTCCGATGACCTGCCGGCGGCCAGTCGTGAGCGCCTGCAAGGGTTGGTGGCGCACATTCGCGAGCTTGATGAGTTGGTGCTGGAACTGCTGTCCTACAGCCGTTTGCAGAACCCGCAACGCCTGCCCGAACGGGTCGAGGTGGCGCTGGACGAGTTCATCGACAGCATCCTGGGCAGCGTCGACGAGGACCTGGCGGCGCCGGACGTGGTGATCGACGTGCTGTTGCACGGGGCACTGGAGCGTTTCGTACTGGACCCGCGCCTGACCGCACGGGCCTTGCAGAACCTGCTGCGCAATGCCATGCGTTATTGCGAAAAGCGCATTCAGATCGGTGTGCTGGTGGGTGATCAAGGCTGTGAGATCTGGGTCGATGACGACGGCATCGGCATTCCCGACAGCGAACGCGAGCGCGTGTTCGAGCCGTTCTACCGCCTGGACCGCAGCCGCGACCGCGCCACTGGCGGCTTCGGTCTTGGCCTGGCCATCAGCCGCCGAGCCCTGGAAGCCCAGGGCGGCACGCTGACCGTCGAAGCCTCGCCGCTGGGTGGGGCGCGCTTCAGGCTGTGGCTGCCAACGCCTGATACCTGACACCGTCTCTGTGGCGAGGAGCTTGCTCCCGCTGGGCCGCGAAGCGGCCCCCATACGCCTTACCCAAACAACCCCGCCGCAATATTGATCGAAAACCCCAGGATCGCCGTGTTGAACACAAAACCGATCAGCGATTGCGCCAGGACGATCTTGCGCAGTTGCCGCGTGGCGACGCCCACGTCCGCGGTCTGTACCGCCACGCCGATGGTGAAAGAGAAATACAGGAAGTCCCAATAGTTGGGCGTGGTCAGCCCTTCGGCAAACCGCAGCGCCGGCTCCTTGCCCTCCCAGGTGTAATACAAGCGCGCGTAGTGCACGCTGAAGATCACCCCGATCAGCAACCAGGAACCGATCACGGTCATTGCCGTGAAACCGTAATGCAACAGCTTGCCGGCGGCATTCAGGTCGCGGCTGCCGGCCAGTTCTAGGGTGATGGTGGCCAGGCTGGCCAATGCCGCGATGCAGACCACCAGCAGGACCAGCCCGGCATTTTCATCTTCGATTTCGGCGATGCGCCGGACGTCGGGCGCCTTGGCTCGCACGGTCAGCCAGGACATCAGCACCAGGTAGGTCCAGACGCCGACATTCCAGCCGATCAGGATCTTGCTGATGATCGAGTCCACGGGAGCCAGGATACCCACCGCCAGGCCAAGGACCGTGGCGCTGGACAGACGCGGGTGGGTGCGGGCGAGGAAGGGCATGGAGACTCACTGTCCAGAGGGGAGGCGGCTAGTATGAGCGATCAAGTGAAGGGGCGACCATCTATCGCAGTGGACTCGATCAATTGCACGCCCGCTTCCTGCATCCGTCGGATTGCCGCCTCCATCGAGCCGTCGATATCGATGCCCCGGCAGGCATCCAGTATCACCACCGCATTGAACCCCGCCAACCGGGCATCCAGCGCCGAGAACATCACGCAGAAATCCAGGGCCAGCCCCACCAGGTAAACCGTGTCGATGCCGCGCTCCTTGAGATAGCCGGTCAAGCCTGTAGGGGTCAGGTGATCCGCTTCCATGAAGGCTGAATAGCTGTCGATGTCCGGGTTGCAGCCCTTGCGAATGATCAGCTTGGCATGGGCGAGGTCGAGTGCCGGGTGCAGCGCGGCGCCGTTGCTGCCCTGTATGCAGTGGTCGGGCCAGAGTTTCTGTTCGCCGTAGGGTAATTGGACGATATCGAATGGTTGCTTGCCCGGATGACTGGACGCAAACGAGGCGTGCCCGGCCGGGTGCCAGTCCTGGGCAAGGACGACGTGCCTGAATGAATGGCCAAGCTGGTTGATCAGCGGCACGATCTCATCGCCGCCTGGCACGGCCAGTTGGCCGCCGGGGATGAAGTCGTTCTGTACATCGATGACTACCAGCGCGGTGGTCAAAGCCCGATTGGCGGCAACGCCCATGAATGAATCCTCCTTGAAGTGGTTCTTCGATAGTAGCTGAACGGCTTGGGCCTGGTGCGTAGACTGACACACCGCCATCGCGAGCAAGCTCGCTCCCACAATGGATCTGCGGTGAACACAGGATTGATGGTTTACAAAAAATATTCACCCTGCGAAGGGTGGTGTCTTTCGTCGAAAATATTCCAGCTTTGATGGCTTTTTGACATTTGGTTCGTGCGTCCCTGTCACGATTAAGTACAATCGCCGGCCTTCAACCGGGCATGGAAGCAGTCCGGTCTCCAGTTACGAGAAAAAACCATGCTCATCGGCAGTTATTCCCCCGCCCTTGTTTCGATTTCCTTGTTTGTTGCTGTGCTGGCTTCCTATACCGCCCTGGACCTGGCCGGGCGGATCGCGACCGCCCAGGGGCGCGCCGCGCATTTGTGGATGACCGGGGGCGCGCTGGCGATGGGGGTGGGCATCTGGTCCATGCACTTCATCGGCATGCTCGCGTTCAGCTTGCCGGTGGAGCTTGGCTACGACATATCGATCACCGCACTGTCGCTGCTGGTCGCGATTCTTTCCAGCGGTTTTGCCCTATGGCTGGTCAGCCAGCCACGATTACCGGCGTGGCAACTGGCGTTCGGTGCGCTGATCATGGGTGCCGGGATCAGCACCATGCACTACACCGGCATGGCCGCGCTGCGAATGCAGCCAGGCATCGACTATGACCCGACGCTGTTCGGGGCTTCGCTGGTGATTGCCGTCGGCGCTTCGGCGGCGGCGCTGTGGATTGCCTTTCGCCTGCGCCAGAACACCCCCCACGTGCGTCTGGCTCGTGCAGGCGCTGCGGTGGTCATGGGCATCGCCATCGTCGGCATGCACTACACCGGCATGGCCGGGGCGCGGTTCAGCGACGGCAGCTTTTGTGGCTCCCTGGACGGCTTGAGCGGCAAGGGCCTGGACAATCTGGTGTTGATCACCACCCTGGCGGTGCTGGCCATCGCCTTGCTGACGTCAATTCTCGATGCGCGCCTGGAAGCCCGCACCGCCGAGCTGGCCCAATCGCTGACCCTGGCCAACCGGGAACTGACCCAGTTGGCCCTGCACGACCCCCTCACCGGACTGCCCAACCGGGTATTGCTGGCTGATCGTATCGACCAGGCCATGCACCGGGTGCAAGAGCAGGGCGGCTGCTTCGCCCTGATGTTCATCGACCTGGATGGTTTCAAGCCGGTCAACGACGCCTTTGGTCACCACATGGGCGATTTGTTGCTGCGGGACGTGGCCTTGCGCCTGCGCGAAGACCTGCGCAGCCAGGACACCCTGGCGCGGATCGGCGGTGATGAGTTCGTGCTGCTGGTGCAACTGGCCGAACCCGATGATGCCTTGCGACTGGCGGCACGTCAGGTCGGCTTGATCGCCCGCACGTTCCGGGTGGCCGACCATGACTTGCAGATCTCCGCCAGCGTCGGTATCGCCCTTTACCCTGGCAACGGCCAGAGTGCCGAAGAACTGCTGATGAACGCCGACGCGGCGATGTACCACGCCAAGGGCGCCGGCAAAAACGGCTACAGCTTTTTCGACGCGTCGATGAACAGCAACGCCCGCAAGCAATTGCAATTGCTGCAAGACCTGCGCATCGCTGTCGAACAGCGGCAGTTCAGCCTGTACTACCAGCCCAAGTTCGACGCCGCCAACGGCCGGCCGGTCGGCGCCGAGGCCTTGTTGCGTTGGAGCCATCCGATCCAGGGCCTGTTGATGCCCGACACCTTCATCGACCTGGCGGAAAAGACCGGCTTGATCATCCCCATCGGCGAATGGGTGTTGAACGAAGCCTGTCGGCAGATGCGCGAATGGTACGTGCTCGGTTATACCGATTGGCGCATTGCGGTGAACCTGTCGGCCTTGCAGTTCTGCCATATCGGTTTGGTGCAGAGCGTGGCCAAGGCCCTGGAGACGCATCAGCTGCCGGCCAACAGCCTGACCCTGGAAATCACCGAAACCACCGCCATGAGCGATGCGGACGCGAGCATGACGGTGCTGCAACAGCTCTCGGACATGGGCGTGGACCTGTCCATCGACGACTTCGGCACTGGCTATTCGAGCCTGATGTACCTCAAGCGCCTGCCGGCCAACGAGTTGAAGATCGATCGCGGCTTCGTGCGTGACCTGGAACACGACAGCGATGACGCGGCGATCGTCTCGGCCATCGTCGCCCTCGGCCAGGCCCTGGGCCTGCGGATCGTCGCCGAAGGCGTGGAGACCGATATGCAACAAGACTTCCTGACCCAGTTGGGCTGCGATTCGCTGCAGGGCTATCTGCTGGGGCATCCACTGCCGGCTGAGCGGTTCATCCACGACATTCGCCAGGCACAACGGGTGGCGGTGGGCTGAACCACTTCAAGGCACGATATCGAACGCCGTGCTGCCCAGCCGTTCGCCGTTGACCAGCAGGTGCACGGCATGCCGGCCCGCGTAATGTTTGCGGGTGGTCAGCTCGCGAATGTGCTGGGAGCGGCTGAGATTGACGCAACCCTGGGCGGGCAGGTCGAAGGTCTTGAGCTTGAAGACTTTGGCCGAGGTGCCGCCCGAGGCTTTCACGTAGTCGACCGTGTAGTCGATCACCAGGCGTTGGCTCTGCTCAAGGGTTGATTGCACCGTGAAGGACAGCGTGACCTGTTCCCCCAGGCGAATCACCGCAGGCGTCACTTGCAAATCCAGCACTTGGACCTGTGCCTTGCCGCCGACCCCGATGACGCCCAACGCCCTGGGGTTGCCTTGTTTGATCAGGCTGCGCAGCGCATGCCGGGCGATCCACGCCGTGTGGCGGTTCTGCAGGGGCCAACCTTCGATCTGGTCCAGCACCCAGTCGGGATGTTGCTTGGTGACGTCGTTGAGGTGGTTGGCCACGGATTTGCGCACATAAAGGCTATCGTCGGCCTTGAGCGTGTCGAGGATCGCCGCGGCGAGGTCAGGGTTGGCCTGGATCGGCTCCAGGTGAAACGACCACGGCAAGCGCGGCCGGCTGCCTTCGCTGGCCAGGCGGCGTACGTGCTCGTTGGCGTCCAGCGACCAGTCGTGCATGACCTTGAGGGTGCGTTCCAGGTCGTCGCGCAGGAAGTGCCGCACGGCGAACTCCGACGAGCCGAACCGGGTGAAATACTTGAGCGCGTCCAACGACACGTCGAAGCGATGCCGGCCATAAGACGCCACGTAGTGTGGCAGGAACATGCTGACGAACATGCTGTTCAGGCGCGGGGCCAGGGCGCGCAGCACCTCCAGCGACGCTTCATAACCGAGGGGCAGCACCGCATGCAGGCACTCACTGACTCGGGCCATGCGTTGCATCACCGATAACTCGGCCAGCCCGTCGTTGGCCATGTGCAAAAACGCCGGGGCATCGAACGCTGGATAAACCGCGCGCATTTCGTCAGCGATGTGCTCCAGGCGGGCGCTGTTGAAGATTTCCTTGAGGGCAGGGGAAGAGGCGTTGGTGCTCATGATGGGTCCGTCCGGCGGGTGTTGGGCCAAGACTTGCCACTATGCCATGCCAGGCACATCCCGTGGCGAGGGAGCAAGCAGGGGGTACAGTTTCCAGAAATTAAGGAATGATTCGCCGCCCGCGAAGTCCCAGATTCAGTCCCTCGAATAACTGGAGTTTTTTTCTATGCGCAAACCATCCCTGATCGCCAGCCTGGTCCTGATCGCCGGCCTCGGAGCCCTTGGGCCTGTTGCGCAAGCGGTCGAGAAAACCGCAGACGCCCTGGAGCATTCGCCGAGCAATGGCCGCAGGCTGGTGGAGAACGACCGGGTGCCGGCGGACTATCAGCGCGCGGACAGGGCCATGAAAGACTGGAAACAGAAGAAACTCGAGCAACCGACAAACGAGCAGCAATGGGTGCAGATCGACGACAAGTACTTGCTGATCGAAACCGTGTCCGGCGCAATCGTCAAGATCGTGCCAGCCACGCGTTAGGTCAGAGCACTTCGCCTTTGTCCCACAGGTGAACCAGCTCGCCGGGTGCCTGGTCCTCAGGCACCTGCAGCACCATCTCGTCGTCCTGGTCGTTGGCGCGATAGTGCACCTCGATCTGGAAAAACCGCTGGTCGCCGCGCCCGGGCGTGGAGGAGGTCAGTGGCAGGCAGCCCTCCAGGACCGAACTGATGCGTGTGCGCTGGTCGAGGTCGCACTGGGCGAATTCGATTTCCCGTGGTCGGGTCAGCGCATGGATGGCGGCCACGCCGCCCTGGCGCGACAGCCGTATCACCGCCTTGTCGTCTAGGTCTGGAAGGGTTTTCATCAGCTCTCCTGTGTCAGGTCGACGCCGACCTGGGCCCAGCCGTTCTGCACCGCTTGCACTTCCCGCGTGCCGAAGCGCTGGCGGGCGTGCTCGACGGTCAGGCGGGCGAAGGCGCTGAAGGACGCGTCATTGGCCAATCTTCGGTCGCACAAGGTTTCATACCAGATCCGGCCGGCCTTTTCCCAGGCAAATCCGCCCAGCGTGGTCGCCACCAGATAAAAGGCCCGGTTGGGGATGCCGGAGTTGATGTGCACGCCGCCGTTGTCTTCACGGGTAATGACGAATTCGCGCATGTGCGCCGGTTGCGGGTCCTTGCCCAGCAACGGGTCATCGTAGGCGCTGCCGGGGTTGGACATGCTGCGCAGGCCGTTGCCGTTGATCTTGTCGGTGAGCAGGTCGGCGCCGATCAGCCAGTCGGCCTGGTCGGCGGTCTGTTCAAGTACGAACTGCTTGACCAGCACACCGAACACATCGGAGATGGACTCGTTCAGCGCACCGGATTGGTTGGCGTAGACCAAGCCTGCCTCGCTTTCGGTGACGCCATGGGCCAGCTCGTGGGCCACCACATCCAGGGAGCGAGTGAAGCGCTGGAAGATTTCGCCATCGCCGTCGCCGAACACCATCTGCGCGCCGTTCCAGAAGGCGTTTTCATAACCCTGGCCATAATGCACGCTGCCCACCAGGGCGAAGCCTTTGTTGTCGATGGAGTCGCGCCCCAGGACCTTCCAGAAAAAATCGTAGGTGGCGCCGAGGGCATCGTAGGCTTCGTCCACGGCTGGGTCGCCACTGGCCCGCTGGCCTTCCAGGCGGACCGGCTGGCCGGGCAGTTCCATGGTGTTCTGGGCGTCATGCACGCTGCGTTGCGGCTGTCCGGCCTTGCCGGGCTTGGGCAGCTTCGCGGCGGCGGGAAGGTTGCCGGGCGGGCCGGGGTTGTGCCGCAGGCTGCGCACGTGGGTCAAGGTGCCGAGGGCGCTGGAGCGTTGCTGTTCGGAGCCGTGGGCGATGATGCGATTGAGGATGTACGGCGGAATGAAGCCGTGGAGCGGGCGAGAGTCGATCATCAGAAAATCCTTATCTGAAAAGCAGGGTCGATACCCATGTGAACCGAAGAGACCGTCGCGGTTCCCTGGCGCATGGCATACAACGTTTGCCATGCGCGCGGATTTCTGCGAAAACCCCGCGCCTGGATCACACGAGGGATACCGCCATGAATGAAGAGCTGCAAATCATCGACCTGGAACAGGGCGACGGCAAAAGCGTAGTCAAAGGTGCGCTGATCACCACCCAATACCGCGGCACCCTTGAAGACGGCACCGAATTCGATTCGTCCTACAGTCGCGGCAAACCCTTCCAATGCGTGATCGGCACCGGTCGCGTCATCAAGGGCTGGGATCTGGGCCTGATGGGCATGCAAGTCGGTGGCAAGCGCAAGTTGTGGGTGCCGGCCCACCTGGCCTACGGTGAGCGGTCCATGGGTGCCCACATCAAGCCCAACGCCAACCTGATCTTTGAAATCGAGTTGCTGGAAGTCCTGACTCGGGACGATTGATGGGCTGAGCAAGTCATGGCCTGTCGGTACGTGACCGCTCGCTGAACAGCGGGATGCGGCCGTTGACGGAGGGGCGGTAGCACCAGGTCAACTGATCCAATGGCGGTTCGCGCTCCAGAATTGCCGCCAGCGTGGCGCAAGCGATGTCCATGGTCAGGGTTTGGCCCGGGCATTCATGGCGGCCGCTGCCGAAGCTGAAACTGCGGCGGTTCGGGCGGTCGAGCAGCAGGGTGTCTGGTCGGGGGTTGAGCTGCGGGTCGCGGTTGGCTGAGGCCAGCAGCACCAGGACCACCTCTTCAGGGTTCAGCGCAGTGCCGAGGATTTTGCAGGGTGCGGCGATGAAGCGGCGAGTGTTTTGCACCGGCGGGTCGAAGCGTTGGATCTCGGCCAGCAATGAGTCGATCTGTGTGGGGGCCTCCCGCAGCGTCCGGCGCAGCGCTGGATCGCCGATCAGCGCCAGCAACGCGTTGCCGATCAGGCCAGCGGTGGCTTCATAGGTTTGCGAGAGCAGACCGATCAGGTTGGCGATTTTACTGTTTGGATCAGCGCCTTCGAAGCCTTGGCCAATGCCCAGCAACAAAGGGTTGTCCTGCGCCTCGATCCGCGCCTGGAATAAACCGGTCAGTTGCTCGCTGGCTCGGTGCGCCAAGTCCAGTTGTGGTTCTTGGCTCAGGGGCGACAGGCCAGCGACGAAGTCTCCGGTCAACTCGCTGACCCGCTGACAGTCCGTCGGGTTGAAACCCAGCAACGCCGCGACCACGCTGGCCGGCCCGATGAACTGGGCCTGGTGCAGGCCTTCGGCGCCCTCTCGGAGAAAGCGCGCCCTGACCAGTGCCTCGACCTGCCGGGGATTGATGTCCTGCAACCGCGGCGCAATCGCCGCCCTTGGGCAATGCTGCCGCTCCCCTTCGTTCATGCGCATCAGGTGCCCGAACACCCGTCCGGTCGGCCCTTCGGCGATGGCCTTTGGCACCGGCTCGTGGGCTGGGCGCACATGGCAATCGGGATGGTGCAGCACCGCGCACACGGCCTCGGCGCTGCTGGCGATCCACAGGTTCAGCCCGGGATCGAACGCCAGCCCGCCGGCAGCGCGCAGGGCGGCGTAAAAAGGGTAAGGGTCGGAATGCGTCGCGGCGGTGATCGGGTCCATGAAGCGCTGCCTTGTTCGTGATGGAGAAAGTGTTGCTACTATCTCCAGTCGATGCATGGCTTGATTCGTCGGGGAGCGAAATATGAACGCAGAGCACCATGACCTGGGCGTGTCCCAAGTGGCCGCGGCCATTGCCGAACCGGCGCGCACCCGGATGCTGTGCGCGTTGATGGACGGCCATGCCCGCACCAGCACCGAATTGGCGAGTATCGCCGAGGTCAGCGCCTCGACCGCCAGCGCCCATCTGGCAAAACTCAAGCAAATGGCCCTGGTGCGCCTGCATGTCCAGGGCCGTCATCGTTATTACAGCCTGGCCGATCCGCGCGTCGCCCAGGCTCTCGAGGCGCTGATGGTGATCGGCCAGAGCGCCGCACCGACCTTCACCCCGCGCACACCGGATCGCCTGCAATTTGCCCGCACCTGTTACGACCACATGGCCGGCACCCTTGCGGTGCGCCTGCATGATCGGATGATCGAGGCTGGATGGCTGATAGAGGTGGACGGTGATGGCTATCGGCTGAGTGAGTCCGGCGAGGCGGTGTTCGAGGGCTTGGGCATCGATGTCCAGCACCTTGCCACGCAACGCCGCCGATTCGCCTGTCCGTGCCTGGACTGGAGCATGCGCCGTCCGCACCTGGGCGGTGCCTTGGGGGCGGCGTTGCTGCAAGTGGCGATCAAGCGCAAGTGGGTGATCCAGGACCTGGACAGCCGGGCGCTGGGGGTGACGACCATTGGTCGCCGGGAGATGGCGGGGCGGTTTGGGGTCAGTGCCGAAATCGATGTCAAACCCACCGCCGTCATCGCGAGCAAGCTCGCTCCCACAGTGAGCCTGCGGTGAACACAATACTCATGAATACCCAAGCGCCCCTGTGGGAGCGAGCTTGCTCGCGATAGCAGTTTCAGCACCACCCGCGTCATCCAGCCATATGCCGGCGCCGATACTCATCCGGCGTGGTGCCCATCATCTTGCGGAACATGCTGATGAACGCCGAGGCGCTGCTGTAGCCCAGGTCCAGGCCGATGGTTTCCACGCTCTGACCACGTTCGAGCAGGGCCAGGGCTTCGATGACTCTGAGACGCTGGCGCCATTCCACCAATGACATGCCCAGGTCCCGCTGGGCCCGGCGCATCAGCGTGCGCTCGGTGGTGTTGGCGGCGCGGGCCAGTTGCGGCAAGGAGCGCGGGTCGCTGGGGTTCGCCTCCAAGGCACGCAGCACGGGGCCCAGCAATGGATCATCCGAGGAGGGCAGGTAGCTGCCGACATGGGGGGCCTGCGCCAGCTTGTCCACCAATACCTGCAGCAAGCGCTGCTGCTCGGGCGTCTGCGGTTGGCTCGGTGGATCGCTGCGCAGCTCTTCCAGCAGGGCGCGGATCAGCGGGCTCAAGGTCAGCGCACAGGGTACGGCCGGCAACGCGTCGCACAGTTCCGCGGCGAGGTACAACGAACAATGGCAGGCCTCATGGCGATTGAAGCCAACGTGTTCCATGTCCGGTGGCAGCCAGATGCCGTACTGCGGTGGCGCCAGGTAGTGGTGCTGGGCGATCTCGATTTCCATCACGCCACTGTAGGAGTAGACGAACTCACCCCAGGCATGCCGGTGCCGGGGGTAAGTGGCATGGGCCGGCATGCAGGCGCTGCGAAAGAAAATCGACGAGGGCAGGGCGGCTTCGAACGGAGGAATCTTCAGATGTTGGGCTGGAGGCTGCATATCGACCGCAATGGCGGATTACCGGGATGGCTTGTCGGGTAATCACTATATCCAGCAAAGGTGTCAGGCAGACAATCCTTTCATCTCTTTCTGCCCAAGGACCGTTCCCATGACCACCCGCCGCGCCCTGGATGGCCAGGTCTGCGCCCTGATGACCGGCCTCTGTGCCATTTGGGGTTTCCAGCAAGTCGCGATCAAGGCCGGCGCCGCCGACATGGCGCCGATGCTGCAACTGGGCGTGCGCTCGGCCATCGCTGCGGCACTGGTCTGGTTGTTGGTGCTGGTGCGCGGTGAACGCCTGTCCCTGGCCGATGGCAGTTGGCGCCCGGGCCTGCTGGTGGGGTTGTTGTTTGCCTTGGAGTTCGTGATGGTGGGCGAAGGCCTGCGGCATACGACGGCTTCGCACATGGTGATTTTCCTCTATACCGCACCTATGTTCGCCGCCCTCGGCTTGCACTGGAAACTGCCGAGCGAACGCCTCAAGCCGGCGCAATGGCTGGGCATCGCCGTTGCCTTCGGCGGGATCGTGGTGGCTTTCAGCGGGGGCTCGGGCGCAGCGAACGGCAGCTCGTTGCTCGGTGACGGCATGGGCTTGCTGGCCGGTGCGCTGTGGGGCGCAACCACGGTGACGGTACGCTGTTCGCGTTTGACGAATCTGCCGGCCAGCCAGACGCTGCTTTACCAACTGGTTGGCGCCGGGGTGCTGTTGATTGGACTGTCGATAGCGCTAGGGCAAACGACGATCAACCCCACGCCGCAACTCATCGCCAGCATGGCGTTCCAGGTGTTGCTGGTGTCCTTCGCCAGCTTCCTGATCTGGTTCTCCCTGCTGCGCCACTACCTCGCTTCGCAACTGGGGGTGCTGTCGTTCATGACGCCGCTGTTTGGCATCGGTTTTGGCGTCTGGTTGCTGGATGAGCCGCTGGAGCCGAACTTCATCGTTGGCGCGGTTCTGGTGCTGGGCGGGATCTTGCTGGTCAGCGGTTACGGATGGTTTCGCCAGCGTTGGGGGCGATGGCCGGTTTTGCGTCGAGGGTAACTGAGCGAAGGAATAAAAAAGCCCACCCCTGCTGAAGCCGGGGTGGGCTTTTTATTGAGGCCAAAAAGCCTTCAGGTGCCCGCAAAGGCTTGGATCAAACCTTGACGATCCAACCCGCTGGCGCTTCCACGTCGCCGGTCTGCACGCCGGTCAGCTCTTTGTAGAGCTTCTGGGTGATCGGGCCGACTTCGGTTTCGCTGTGGAACACGTGCAGCTTGTCCTTGTAGCTGATGCCGCCAATCGGGGTGATCACCGCAGCGGTACCGCAGGCGCCGGCTTCCTTGAAGTCCGACAGCTTGTCGATGAACACGTCACCTTCGATCACTTCCAGGCCCAGGCGCGATTTGGCCAGTTCGATCAGCGACAGGCGAGTGATGCCCGGCAGGACCGAAGGGGATTTCGGGGTGACGAATTTGTTGTCGTGGGTGATGCCGAAGAAGTTGGCCGAGCCGACTTCCTCGATTTTCGAGTGAGTCATCGGGTCCAGGTAGATGCAGTCGGCGAAACTGGCCTTCTTGGCCTGGGAGCCGGGCATCAGGCTGGCGGCGTAGTTGCCACCGACCTTGGCCGCGCCGGTGCCTTGTGGGGCGGCGCGGTCGAAGCTGGAGATCAGGAAGTTGTGCGGGGTCAGGCCGCCCTTGAAATAGGCGCCGACCGGGATGCAGAAAATCGAGAAGATGAACTCGGGTGCGGTGCGCACGCCGATGTTGTCACCCACGCCGATCACGAACGGGCGCAGGTACAGCGCGCCGCCGGTGCCGTAAGGCGGGATGAAGCGCTCGTTGGCGCGGACCACTTGCTTGCAGGCTTCGACGAACTGCTCGGTCTCGACGTGCGGCATCAGCAGGCGGGCGCAACTGCGCTGCATGCGGGCGGCGTTCTGGTCCGGGCGGAACAGGTTGATCGAACCGTCCTTGCAGCGATAGGCCTTCAGGCCTTCGAAGCACTGCTGACCATAGTGCAGGGCGGTGGAGCCCTCGCTGATGTGCAGCACGTTGTCTTCGGTCAGGGTGCCCGCGTCCCAGGCACCATCGCGCCAGTGCGACAGGTAGCGCTTGTCGGTCTTGATGTAGTCAAAGCCCAGTTTGTCCCAATTGATGCTCTCGTTACCCATGACACCCTCTATTTCTTAACAACCGTCGAAACGGTTCAAGGCTTCTGACGTTTTTTGGATGGGGACAACAATACTTCATTCCGCGGGTGTTTCGCAGCCTCACTCGATGATTGTTCCCATGCTCCGCGTGGGAATACTTCAACGGACGCTCCGCGTTCGGCTTTGGGACGCTGAGCGTCCCTGGCTGCATTCCCACGCGGAGCGTGGGAATGATCCTGATGCGTTACAGATGCAACGCATGCCCCAGCGCCCGCAACGCCGCTTCCTGCACGGCCTCGCCCAGCGTCGGGTGGGCGTGGATGGTGCCGGCGATGTCCTCCAGGCGCGCGCCCATCTCCAGGGATTGGCCGAACGCGGTGGACAGCTCCGACACGCCGACGCCGACCGCCTGCCAGCCAACGATCAGGTGATTGTCCCGTCGCGCCACGACCCGGACGAAACCGCTTTTCGATTCCAGGGTCATGGCCCGACCGTTGGCGGCGAACGGGAAGCTCGACACAATGCAATCGAGCCCGGCCGCCTTGGCCTCGTCCGGTGTCTTGCCGACCACCACCAGTTCCGGATCGGTGAAGCACACCGCGGCGATGGCCGTTGGGTTGAACTCCCTGTGCTGGCCGGCGATCAACTCGGCGACCATTTCACCCTGGGCCATGGCCCGGTGGGCGAGCATCGGTTCGCCGCTCAGGTCGCCGATGGCCCAGACGTTGCGCATGCTGGTCTGGCAACGGTTGTCGATTTTCAGCGCCGAACCGTTCATCGCCAAGTCCAGCGCTTCGAGGTTCCAGCCCTGGGTGTTGGGTTTGCGACCAACGGCCACCAGCACCCGGTCGGTGTCCAGGTTCAGCGTCTCGCCATCGGGATCACGCACTTGCAAGGTGCTGGCCTGGGCATCGAAACCTTCGACGCTGTGCTTGAGGTACAGCTTCACGCCCAACTGCTTGAGCGCCTCGTGCACTGGTTGGGTCAGCTCGCCGTCATAGGCTGGCAGGATCCGTTCCTGGGCCTCGACCACGCTGACCTCGGCGCCGAGCTTGCGGTAGGCAATGCCCAGCTCCAGGCCGATGTAGCCACCGCCGACCACCACCAGATGCTTGGGCACCGAGGTGGGGGCGAGGGCTTCGGTGGAGGAAATGATCGGCCCGCCCACCGGCAGCATCGGCAGATTGACGCTTTTCGAGCCGGTGGCCAGCAGCAGGTGTTCGCACTGGATGCGCGTGTCACCGACCTCGACCGTCTTGCCATCGATCACCTTGGCCCAGCCGTGAATGACCTGGACCTTGTGCTTCTTCAACAGTGCCGCGACGCCGGTGGTCAGGCGATCGACGATGCCGTCCTTCCATTCCACGCTCTTGCCGATGTCCAGCGTCGGCGCCGCCACCGTGATGCCCAAGGCCGCCCCCTGGCTGTGGTGCCGGGTCTGGTGGAACTGCTCGGCCACATGGATCAAGGCCTTGGACGGGATACAGCCGATATTCAGGCAGGTCCCGCCCAACGCCTGGCCTTCCACCAGGATGGTCGAGATGCCCAGTTGCCCGGCACGGATCGCCGTCACATAGCCGCCAGGGCCGCCGCCGATGATCAGCAGCGTGGTGTTCAAAGTTTGCATCGCCTGCTCCATTGATGATTAGTCCACAAACAGGGTGGCGGGTTGTTCGAGCAGGCCACGCAGGGCCTGGATGAATTGCGCCGCGTCCATGCCGTCGACCACCCGGTGATCGAAAGAGCTGGAGAGGTTCATCATCTTGCGGATCACGATCTGGCCCTTGATCACCACGGGCCGCTCGACGATTTTGTTTACGCCGACAATCGCCACTTCCGGCAGGTTCAGCACCGGCGTGCTGACGATGCCGCCGAGCGCACCGAGGCTGGTCAGGGTGATGGTCGAACCGGACAGCTCATCGCGGCTGGCCTTGCCCGTGCGGGCCGCCGTTGCCAGGCGGGAGATTTCCGTCGCGCTGTCCCACAGGCTACGGGCTTCGGCGTGACGCACCACCGGCACCATCAGGCCAACATCGCTCTGGGTGGCGACGCCCACATGCACCGCGCCTGAGCGGTGGATGACCTGGGCGTCATCGTCGTAGCGCGCGTTCATCTGCGGAAAGTCGCGCAGGGCCACGACCAAGGCGCGGACCAGGAACGGCAGCAAGGTCAGCTTGCCGCGACTGGCGCCGTGTTTTTCATTCAAGTGAACCCGCAGCTCTTCCAGGGCGGTGACGTCGATTTCTTCGACGTAGCTGAAATGGGCGGCGCGCTGGGTCGCTTCCTGCATGCGCTGGGCGATCTTGCGACGCATGCCGATCACCGGGATCTGCTGCTCGTCGTGGCGCTCGACATAACCCGAACCGCCCTTGGCCTGGGTCGACGGACCTTGGGCCAGATAGGCTTCCAGGTCCTCGTGCAGGACCCGTCCGGCGGGGCCGCTGCCCTGGACCAGGCGCAATTGAATGCCCAGGTCCAGCGCGTGTTTGCGCACGGCCGGCGACGCCAGTGGACGCTCGTCGGGGTCGCGGGCCACAGGTGCTTGCGGGGCGCAGCGTGGCGCGGCGGTTTTTTCCGGCACCGGTTCAGGTGTTGCCACGGGTGCCGGCTTCGGTGCTCGCGCAGCCGGGGCTGGCGCTGGCGTCTGTTGGGCCGATTCTTTCAGGTTACCCGCACCTTCGACTTCAATGCGGATCAATTCGCTGCCCACCGCCATGACTTCACCGGGCTCGCCACCCAGGGCGATGACCCGGCCATGCACCGGAGAGGGGATATCCACCATGGCCTTGTCGGTCATGACATCGGCCAGCACCTGATCTTCGACCACCATGTCGCCGACCTTGACGTGCCACACCGACAGTTCAACTTCCGCGATGCCTTCGCCGATGTCCGGCATCTTGATAACGTGCGTGCCCATTCAGACCTCCATGACCCGTTTCAACGCCGCGCCCACACGGGACGGCCCTGGGAAATACGCCCACTCCTGCGCGTGCGGGTAGGGGGTGTCCCAACCGGTGACACGCTCGATAGGCGCTTCCAGGTGGTGGAAGCAGTGTTCTTGCACCAACGCCACCAGTTCGGCGCCGAAACCGCAGGTGCGGGTGGCTTCGTGGACGACCACACAGCGGCCGGTTTTCTTCACCGACTTGACGATGGTTTCCAGGTCCAGCGGCCACAGGCTGCGCAGGTCGATGACCTCAGCGTCGATACCGGTTTCCTCGGCGGCGACCTGGGACACATAGACCGTGGTGCCGTAGGTGAGGATGGTCACGTCCTTGCCCGGACGGGTAATCGCGGCGACGTCCAGCGGCACCGTGTAGTAGCCGTCCGGCACTTGCGCCGAGGGGTGTTTCGACCACGGTGTTACCGGGCGGTCGTGGTGGCCGTCGAACGGGCCGTTATACAGGCGCTTGGGTTCGAGGAAGATCACCGGGTCATCGTTTTCGATGGAGGCGATCAGCAAGCCCTTGGCGTCGTAGGGGTTGGATGGCATGACGGTGCGCAGGCCGCAGACCTGGGTGAACATCGCTTCGATGCTCTGGCTGTGGGTCTGGCCGCCATAGATACCGCCGCCGCAGGGCATGCGCAGGGTCATTGGCGCGGTGAACTCGCCGGCCGAGCGATAGCGCAGGCGCGCCGCTTCGGAAATGATCTGGTCCGAGGCTGGGTAGACATAGTCGGCGAACTGGATCTCGGCTACTGGGCGCAGACCGTAGGCGCCCATGCCCACCGCCACGCCGACGATGCCGCTTTCGGAAATCGGTGCGTCGAACACCCGCGAGGTGCCGTACTTGTTCTGCAGGCCTTCGGTGCAGCGGAACACGCCGCCGAAGTAACCCACGTCCTGGCCGAACACCACGACGTTGTCGTCGCGTTCGAGCATCACGTCCATGGCCGAGCGCAGGGCCTGGATCATGGTCATGGTGGTAGTGGTCATGGCGGTGTCCAACGCAATATTGTTGTTGTGATCGTTCATGTCAGATCCCCAACTGCTGACGCTGGCGCTTCAAGTGCTCCGGCATCTCTTTGTAGACGTCTTCGAACATGGTCGCGGCGCTTGGAATCTGCCCGCCGGCGAGGGTGCCGTACTGTTCGGCCTCCTTCTGCGCGGCGATCACTTCGGCTTCGAGTTCGGCGGTAACTGCCGCATGTTCCTCTTCGGACCACTGGCCGATCTTCACCATGTGCTGCTTGAGGCGCGCAATCGGATCGCCCAGCGGGAAGTGGCTCCAGTCGTCGGCGGGGCGGTACTTCGACGGATCGTCGGAGGTGGAGTGCGGGCCGGCGCGGTAGGTGACCCATTCGATCAGCGCCGGGCCGAGGTTGCGGCGGGCACGTTCGGCGGCCCAGCGCGAGGCGGCGTAGACCGCCATGAAATCGTTGCCATCCACGCGCAGGGAGGCGATGCCGCAACCGACGCCGCGTCCGGCGAAGGTCGTGGCTTCACCACCGGCAATGGCCTGGAAGGTGGAGATTGCCCACTGGTTGTTGACCACGTTGAGGATCACCGGCGCCCGGTAGACGTGAGCGAAGGTGAGGGCAGTGTGGAAGTCCGATTCGGCGGTGGCGCCGTCACCGATCCAGGCCGAGGCGATCTTGGTATCACCCTTGATCGCCGAGGCCATGCCCCAGCCCACGCCCTGGACGAATTGCGTGGCGAGGTTGCCGGAAATGGTGAAGAAACCAGCGTTCTTGACCGAGTACATGATCGGCAACTGGCGGCCCTTGAGCGGATCGCGCTCGTTGGACAGCAGTTGGCAGATCAGGTCCACCAGCGGCACTTCGCGGGCCATCAGGATGCTTTGCTGGCGGTAGGTGGGGAAGCACATGTCGTCGATGTTCAACGCCAGGGCCTGGGCGCTGCCGATGGCTTCTTCGCCAAGGCTTTGCATGTAGAACGACATCTTTTTCTGACGCTGGGCGACGACCATGCGGTTGTCGTAGATGCGAGTCTTGAGCATGGCACGCATGCCCTTGCGCAGGATCTCGACGGGAATGTCCGCGGCCCAGTCGCCCAAGGCATTGCCCTGGTCGTCGAGCACGCGAATCAGGCCACGGGCCAGGTCGGCGGTGTCGGCGGGTTCGACGTCGATGGGAGGTTTGCGCACCGTGCCGGCATCGGACAGATGCAGGTAGGAGAAGTCGGTCTGGCAGCCGGGACGGCCCGAGGGTTCGGGGACGTGCAGGCGTAGCGGTTCATACGCTGGGTTCATGGCTTTCTACGCTCGATCTTGTGAATTTCTTGTAGTGGGCGCGCTAGCTGACGAATTTCCCCGGGTACGGGAAATTGTCCTACAACAATCATAGGCTCGACGCAGAAGAATATTTTTCTCTGTTAGCTTGCTGTTCAGATCATTTGCAGATAAAAAATCTGCACAACGATAAAAAACAGGATTATTTGTCTCATGCGTAAATTGGATCGCACCGACATCGGCATTCTGAACAGCCTTCAGGAAAACGCCCGCATCACCAACGCCGATCTCGCCCGTTCGGTCAATCTGTCGCCCACGCCGTGCTTCAACCGTGTCCGGGCCATGGAGGAGCTGGGGGTGATCCGCGAGCAAGTCACGCTGCTGGACGCCGACCTGCTGGGCCTGCACGTCAACGTGTTCATCCATGTGAGTTTGGAGAAACAGGTGGAAGAGGCGCTGCAGCACTTTGAAGAGGCGATCTCCGACCGACCGGAGGTGATGGAGTGCTACCTGATGGCCGGCGACCCGGATTACCTGATCCGCGTGCTGGTGCCGACCATCCAGTCGCTGGAGCGGTTCATGATGGACTTCCTGACCAAGGTCCCGGGCGTGGCGAACATCCGCTCCAGCTTTGCCCTCAAGCAGGTGCGCTACAAGACCGCGCTGCCGTTGCCGGCCAATGGGTTGACCCTGGGCATCTGACCCCCTGTGGGAGCGAGCCTGTTCGCGAAGGCGGCGGCACTTCAACATTGATGCCAGCAGACCCACCGCTATCGCGAGCAAGCTCGCTCCCACAATGGGACCTGCGTTTGGCTGCGGATTCATTGGCAACCCAAAACCCTGTGGGAGCAAAGCTTGCTCGCGATGCAGGCGCCTCGGTTTCCCAGGAGACCGCCTTCACTTCATCGCGGGCAAGCCTTGCTCCCACAGGGAAGTGGGCCTTAGAGCATCCGACACTGCATCGAAAACCCCAGCGCCACCGACTGCCCTTGCTCCAGCAAACGCAACCCCGGTCGCCCCGGCAGGTGATGGGCGTTGACCGGATGACTGACCGGTTCGATGCAGAAGAAGTCCAGGCCCACGGGGCAGTACAGCAGGAAATAGTCGCTGCCACTGGCGCGGCACTCCAGCTCATAACCCAAGTCCGGTTGCTGGATCAGACAGTGCCCGTCCCAACCGCCGAAGCCGTTGTCGACCAGCGTGTCTGGCAGTAACCGGGCGTGCTGGAAATCCCACTCTGCGGGGATGTCCCTCAGTTCCGTTGGCAGTTTCGATGCGTCGCACAGCCAGACTTCGCTGGCGCGGGTTTGCAGGCGAGTACTGGCGGTGCGCGGAAAATACGGATGCAACCCCAGCCCGTGCCAGGCGGCCTGTTCGGCCATGTGGGTGACGTGCATGGCGATCTGCAACTGACCGCCGCTCAAGCGAATCCGCAGGCTGGCGCAATAGGCGAACGGGTATTGGCTGTCGAGTTGCAGCAACACGTCCTGGGCACTTTGCTCTATCACTTGCCACGGTTGTTGCCAGGCACTGCCATGGATCGGAAACGGATCGTTGGGGCTATTGGCCTCCAGGGCCAGCCAGCCGCCGGGGCAGTCGAAACCGCCGTTGGCGATCCGGTTCGACCAGGGGATCAACGGGAAGCCGCCGAGCTTGCCGGGCAAACGGTTTTCCAGCGCTTGCGGAGCGGGAGGGCGTAACAGCGGCGCGCCGCTGCTGCGCAACGTCCAGTCGACGAGGCTGGCGCCCAGGTGAGGGGCGAGGGTGAGGCGGGTGAGTTCGTCTTCGAGGTAGAGAAGAGGTTGCGTCATGGTGGTCGCGTCTGTCGAGTGGGGAAAAAGCTTTTGTGTCGAGGGAGCTTGCTCCCTCGACACAAGGGGGGACTTGCGCGCTTTTGGGGTTACAACACCAGGTGCGGCAACCACAGGGAAATGGCGGGAACATAAGTCACGAGCAGCAGCACTACGAACAGCATGGCGTAGAACGGCAGCAGCGCCTTGACGGTGCTTTCGATGCTGACCTTGCCGATGGCGGAACCGACGAACAACACCGCGCCCACTGGTGGCGTGATCAGCCCGATACCCAGGTTCACCAGCATGATCATGCCGAACTGCACCGGGTCCACGCCGATGCCCACGATCACCGGCATCAGGATCGGTGTCAGGATCAGGATCAATGGCGCCATGTCCATCACGGTGCCCAACAGCAGCAGCATCACGTTGATGCACATCAGGATCACGTAGCGGTTGTCCGACAGTGTCAGGAACGCGGTGGTGATCTTCGCCGGGATCTCCATCAGCGTCATGATGTAGCCGAAGCTGGCGGCGAAGCCGATCAGGATCATCACGATGGAGATGGTGCGTACCGTGCGGTGCATCAGTTTCGGCAACTCGCTCCACTTGTAGTCGCGATAGATGCACATGGTCACGAAGAATGCCCACACCACGGCGATGGCGGCCGATTCGGTGGCGGTGAAAACACCCGAGAGAATGCCGCCAAGGATGATGAACAGGGTCATCATGCCCCACATGGCTTCCTTGCAGATCTTCAACGCTTGCTTGAGGGGAATTACTTCGCCCTTGGGGTAATTGCGTTTTTTCGCGAAGACCAGGCACAGCGCCATCAGGCACAGGTTCATCATGATGCCGGGGACGATGCCGGCCATGAACAACGAACCGATGGAGACGGTGCCGCCAGCGGCGAGGGAGTACAACACCGCGTTGTGGCTGGGCGGTGTCAGCAACGCTTGCACCGAACCACTGACGGTGACGGCGGTGGCGTAATCACGCGGATAGCCGCGGCGTTCCATTTCCGGGATCAACACCGAACCGACCGAGGCGGTGTCGGCCACCGAGGAGCCGGAGATCGCGCCAAAAAAACTCGAGGCCACCAGGTTGACCAATGACAGGCCACCACGCACGAACCCCACCAGCACACTGGCGAATGCCACCAGTCGGCGGGACATGCCGCCTTCGGCCATGATCGCACCGGCCAGCACGAAGAACGGAATGGCCAGCAACGAGAATTTGTTCACCCCGCCTGTTACCTGGATCATCATGGCCTGGAACGGAATATCGATCCACCACGCCCCGATCAGGGCGGCGGCGCCCAACGCGTAGGCGACCGGCATGCCGATCAGGATCAACAGTAAAAAACTGCCCAGCAGAATCAGAGCGTCCATTAAACGGCACCTTCGCTTTCTTCGATCAGGTCGAACTGCACGACCCGACGTTGGCTTTGATCACCCAGGAAGAGTTTTTCCAGGACAAAAATCAAGGTCAGGAAACCTCCGACCGGAATCGGCATGTAGGTGATGCCGACGCGCAGGGTAGGGATGGCGCTCATGAATTGATTCCAAGTGGTCATGCACAGCTTGGTGCCCCAAATGGTCATGAAGATGCAGACCGCCGCCATCAATAGCTGGGTGAAAATCGACGCCGCGGTTTGCCAGTGCGGGTGCAGGCGGCTAGTGACCATATCCACGGCCATGTGCGAGCCGGAGCGATAGCTGGCGGCGGCACCGATGAAGGTAAACACGATCATCAGCAAGATGGCGGTGGGCTCTGGCCAGCTTGAGCCGGTACCGAGTACATAGCGGGCGAACACCCCCCACGGAATCATCAGGGCAACTGCCAGGACAGATAGGCCGGCTACCCAGATGCACGTCATGTAAATCGTGTCGTTGATACGCAGCAGCAAATTCTTCATCGGGTTCCACCGTAACCGGGCGCACCTTTTAACCGCAGGCGCGCCCAGCCTTTTCATGAGTACGGATTGAGAGGGCTTACTGAACGGCTTCGATACGCTTGATCAGGTCGGCATACGGCGCGCCGTATTTGGCCCGGATCGGTGCGGTGGCGTCGTAGAAAGGTTTCTTGTCCACGGTGATGAACTCGACGCCGGCGGCCTTGAGTTTTTCTTCACTGGCGGTGGACTTCTTGTCCCACAGCACGCGCTCTTCAGCCTGGGCGGCCTTGGCGGCTTTCTTCACCATGTCCTGCTGCTCTGGGGTGAGTTTGTTCCAGGTGATTTTCGACATCACGATCGGCTCAGGCAGGATCAGGTGACCGGTCAGGCTGTAGTACTTGGCGTTCTGGTAGTGGTTGTGCTCGAGCATGGTCGGTGGGTTGTTTTCCGCGCCGTCGATCACGCCGGTCTGCAAGGCGCTGAAGATCTCGCCGGTGTCCATCGCGATACCATTGCCGCCCATGGCGTTGATGGTCTCGATGAACATCGGGTTGCCCTGTACGCGAATCTTCATGCCCTTCATGTCTTCGAGCTTGCGCACCGGTTTCTTGGTGTAGAGGTTGCGCGTGCCGCCGTCCATCCAGGCCAGGGCCACCAGGCCGAATTCGGAATTGGTGATCCGATCGAGGATCGCATCGCCGACTTCACCATCGATGACAGCGCGCATGTGGGCCTGGTCGCGGAAAATGAATGGCATGTTGAAGACGTTCACGTCCGGCACGACGGGGCCGACGATACCCAGGCTGACCCGGGACATCTGGATCGCGCCGGCTTGCATCTGCTCGATGACTTCTTTTTCAGAACCCAGTACACCGCCTGGGAAATACTTGAACTTCAGCTCGCCGTTACTCTCCTTTTCCAAGGTTTTACCCATGGATTCCTCGGCGACTACAGTTGGGTAGCCCTTGGGGTGGATGTCGGCGATCTTGATATCGAGGGCATGGGCCGCCTGGGCCAGAAAGGCCAAGGGGAGGGCTGCGATCAGAAGCGTACGTTTGAAATTCATGGTCAATCTCCAGTCTTGTTGTTTTTTTATGGCTCATCCAGTGAATCGGTGAAGCAGATCAGTTCGCGGAGTACTCCCGTCCTCCGAAAGCAGGTTCAGCCAGGCCCTTGACGCCGGGGTTGAGGGCGAACACGCCACCGGCCAGGGACTGCGGGTCGTTGTCGTCACCGGGGCGGATCGAGGTGACGAAGAGGGTGTCGAGGCGACTGCCGCCAAAGGCGCACATGGTCGGTTTTTTCACCGGCACTTGCAGCGAACAGTCGAGACGTCCGTCCGGGGTGAAACGGTGAATCAGCCCGGCATCATTGGCGCAGATCCAATAGCAACCGTCGGCATCCACCGCGGCGCCATCCGGGCGACCGGGCAACGGCATCATGTCGACGAACAGCCGCCGGTTGGACGGCGTGCCGCTGTCGATGTCGTAGTCGAAAGCCCAGATCTGCTGCACCAGCGGGTGTGAATCGGAGAGGTACATCGTGCGTCCGTCCGGGCTGAAGCCCAGGCCGTTGGGCACGATGAAACCGCTCAGTTGCGCCTCGACCGGGCTGCGCTGGCCTGCCTCGTAGCGATACATCCGGCCCGCGTCCGCGTTGGCGCCCATGTTCAGCACCATGCTGCCGGCCCAGAAGCGGCCCTGGCGGTCGCAACGGCCATCGTTGAGGCGCATGTCGGTACGGCTGTGCTCGACGCTTGCGCACAGTTCGCTGTCCAGGCTGCCGTCATCATTGGGGTGCAGGCGAAAGAAACCGCTCTCCATGCCCGCTACCCAACCACCGTCCTGGTGACAGGCGAGGCAGGCGAGCATTTCAGGGGCTTCCCAGCCCTGGATTTTTCCGCTGCTGGCATTCCAGCGTTGCAGGCCACCGCTGGGAATGTCCACCCAATACAGGGCATTTTCCTCGGGGACCCAAACCGGGCTTTCCCCGACGGCGTTGCGTGCATCGACAATCAATTCGGCTTGCATGGTGATTCCTTTGTGCGTGCGTATCCCATGAAAAACAGCGAATCAGTCGTCGAATGGGCCGGCCGCCACAAAGGCGCCGCCCTGATAAACCATGGCCGGGTCATCGGCGGCCGGCATCGGCTGCGCTTCGACCTTGGCGCGGAAAATTTCCGAGGTGTCCTTGGGCTGGTAACCCAGGTGTGCGGCCTGGCTGTTGTCCCACCAGACGTCGCGGTTGGCGGACACGCCGTAGACCACGGTGTGGCCGACTTTCGGGGTGTAGAGCGAGCATTCGATCAGTTGAGTGAGGTCGTCGAAGCTCAGCCAGGTGCTCATCATCCTGCGGTTCTGCGGTTCGGCGAATGACGAGCCGATGCGGATGCTGACCGTCTCGATGCCGTAGCGATCGAAGTAGAAACTGGCGACGTCTTCGCCGTAGGACTTGGACAGGCCGTAGTAACCATCCGGGCGGCGAGGGGAGAGGGCGTCGATGGTCTGGTCTTGTTTGTAGAAACCGATGACGTGGTTGGAGCTGGCGAAGATCACCCGCTTGACGCCGTGTTTGCGGGCGGCTTCATAAATGTGGAAAACGCCGCTGATGTTGGCGCCGAGGATTTCTTCGAACGGACGCTCCACCGAAACACCGCCGAAGTGCAGGATGGCATCGACACCTTCGACCAGTTGATGCACGGCCTGCTTGTCCGACAGGTCGCAGGGCACCACTTCTTCGCTTTCGTCGATTGCCGGGGCCATGTTGGCGATGTCCGACAGGCGAATGTGGCGGGCGAAAGGCTTGAGGCGCTCGCGCAAAACTTTGCCAAGGCCGCCGGCGGCACCGGTCAATAGGAGGCGATTGAGGGGGTGGCGAATCTGTGTCGTGGTCATGGCATTACCTGAGCAAACTATGAGAGGTACAGTTGTTATAAGTTGTCGTACGACCGAGAGGGAATATCCTTATCCTTCCGTTACCTTGTCAACGTTTGATCGACGAACCGCTCTGGATCGGCGTCCCTGCCGCAGATTGCCATGGGATGCGCTCATGGCAAATGGATCCTGGTATTACAGAAGCGAGAATGGATAGTTGATGAAAATGCGGTTCTCATCGAATTCGTTGGTGCTGTAGTCCCGACGAATCGATGCGTTACGCCATTTCACGTTGAGGCTCTTCAGCGCGCCACTTTGTACGGTGTAGGCCAGTTCTGTTTCACGGCCCCATTCCTTGCCGTCATCAACGGTGGCGGTGTGCACGTTGTCACCGCTGATGTAGCGGTTCATCAGGGTCAGGCCCGGCACGCCGACAGCGGCGAAGTTGAAGTCGTGGCGCACTTG